>JAQTZD010000149.1 GCA_028687975.1 Sediminibacterium sp. | reverse complement strand
CGGAACACAACCATTAACATTCAACCGCATCCTAAGGAATGGCATGTACCAGTTGCAACTGATACATGAGAGCAGCAAAAAACAGTACTCAACCAAAATCATCATTGCCAACCGATGAAACAGTTCAAATTCTTTTTATTCCTACTTTCTCTTACCGCTGCTTCAAATGGATTTGGTCAGTTTGCCAACCCAATGCTGAGTGGGTTAGATACACTTTATATGCCTGCAGATTCCATGATATCAACTGTTGACCCGGATCCTAGCAACAATCCTTTCCTTAGCTCAGGACAGGTACGTACACAGGATGACCCCGGAGGACCGGGAAGCGGTGGTGGCGGCGCCACCAGCGACCCCCCACCCGATGCCATCATTCCTTTGGATGGGGGTGTAGCATTCCTTATCATTGCCGGAGCTTTACTGGGTTTTAAACGAAGAAAGGAATCTTAGTCAAAGTAAGTCTTACGCCGCTTTTTTTCTATAAAAGAACAGCATCAGCAACACAATGCCATAAACAATGCTATTGTAAAGTGTATGATGGTCGATCCCTGCAATATGAATCCAATGCTTGTAAACAGCAAGTAATAAAACAATGATACGGGCAATATTTAAAACAGTAATTGTGATGATCCCATAAAGTATCCAGCGTATCTTGGTTTTGAACGTCCCGTATACATCTGTTGTTACAAAAGCAATCCAAAAAGATAAAACGCCGATTCCAAGACATTCATACACCAACTGAATGCCGCTTTTTCCATTGATATACAATAAATAGGGACCGCGGGTGTATGCATTGTATTCTAACAGATCCAGCACCATTTCAGATGATCGCAGCAGCAGCTGCCTGTACCAGCTCACATAATCAATATGCTTCAAAAAAGGAATAAAATGCCCTCCCTCCGTCGACAACCCGATAAAAGCATAAGTGCCAAAATAGAGCAGGGAAAATAACCCCAGGAAACGGAGCAGAAACAAAATATAGCTACGATCAGTCTTCACTGCTGCAAAATAATCAATTCAGAACAGAGCCGGTGGAGAATGACAATTTATTGCTACTTTCATAACCGATAATCATTTATGCAAAACAGATACTACTCTCTGGATGTATTCAGGGGCGCTACCGTAGCGCTGATGATCCTGGTAAACAACCCCGGAAGCTGGGGCCATATTTTTGGTCCTTTAAAACACGCTCCCTGGCATGGAGTTACCCCTACCGATCTGGTATTCCCTTTCTTTTTGTTTGCAGTGGGCAATGCGATGGCATTTGTTATGCCGCGTTTCGAAAAAGCAGGTCCTGCCGAATTCTGGAAAAAAGTAATCAAAAGAACGGCGCTGATCTTTTTGATCGGACTGTTCCTGAACTGGAGTCCGTTCATTAAATGGAGTGGTGAGGAACTGGCTGCAAAACCCTGGGGAAATGTAAGGATACTGGGGGTTTTGCAAAGAATTGCACTTTGTTACTTTTTTGCTTCCATCATTGTATTTTATGGAAAAACCAAAGGAGCCTTCATCGTGAGCATGTCAATTTTACTGTTGTATTGGTTTATCTGTTTTGCTGCTGGGCAGGAGGGCGATCCATATAGCCTGGCTGGCTGGTTTGGTACCAGCATCGACATCAATCTATTGGGCGTAACCCATATCTACAAAGGAGAAGGAGTGCCATTTGATCCGGAAGGATTCATGAGCACACCGGCCGCCATTGTTCAGGTAGTATTCGGATTTTTCGTAGGCCAATACATTCAGTTAAAAGGAAAGAATTTTGAAATGCTGAGCAATCTGTTGATTGCGGGCATCATTCTCATAGTTACCGGCTATGTGTGGGATCTGAGTTTCCCGATCAACAAAAAAATCTGGACCAGTAGTTACACCATCTATACATCCGGGTTGGCAATTTTAACACTGGGCACTTTAATTTACCTGATTGAGTTCAGGGAAGTGAAAGGAAACTGGAGTAAGTTCTTCGATGTGTTTGGTAAGAACCCTTTGTTCATTTTCGTACTCAGCGGGTTTCTGCCAAGGGTATTGGCTATGCTCAGATGGGCTACGGAAACCGATCCGGATGGCACCAAACATTATACCTCTGCACTCCCCTGGTTCTATACCAATATCTGCAAACCAATTGCACAGGACGAAAGAGTGGGATCCCTGCTCTATGCCATTACATTGGTCGCTTTTTACTGGTTAATTGTATATATATTGGATAAAAGAAAAATCTACATCAAAGTTTAAAAGCATAAGCATTTTACCCCCCCCATTTCAAATGAGTTTTATATCTAAAAAAATCTGGCTTAAAACCGGCCTGCTGTTATTCATTAATGGCATGCTCCTGAGTGGAGTATTTCACTTCAGAACCGAAAGTAAATACGAGGATGCTATCTTCGGAAGTATTGTAGACAAAATCAGGGAAGATGCCGGAGAATCAAAAAGCATCGACTCTTTTTTCCTGGCTTCGATGCGGATGGCTCACCAACTGGAATACAGCAGACAAGCCATTTTCAGCGGTAGAAGATTGGAGAGTTTAAAAGCCACTTTTTTCAGGCCAGCCACGGTAGATTTAATGACAGGTGATGGCGCATGCGGTAGTTACAGCACAGTACTGGCAAGAATATTGAAAGCAGGTGGATACAAAGTAAGAATTGCACACATGACTGTTAAAGGACAAAAGGGGGGGCATATGGTGGTAGAAGCCCGAAAAAACGATCACAATTGGATTGTAATGGATCCCTTGTTGCTGCAGTATTTTAAAAAACCAGACGGGTCGCTGGCTTCCTTTAAAGATGTGCAGCAAAACTGGGCTTATTATCAGAAGCAAACCAACAGCAGCTATATTCAAGACTATCAATATGAAGCAGCAGAGTATACCAACTGGAATAAAATTCCTCTGATAGGCGCAGCAATTGAACGCTCCATGGAACCGGTTCTTGGGAAAGAAAAAACAAAGGAGATATCCATTCGCTCTTTCATTCTGAGAAAATATAATTTTTTATACCTGTTGAATTTATTCGCGCTGTTTGCCTGCAGTACTTTATTGGCTTACACGCTATATGTAAACCGGAAAAAATTCACTACCTGACTTTCCGGGCAGGATTACCTGCGTAAACACCCGGCTCAGTAATGTCTTTTGTAACAACCGCCCCGGCTCCTACCACTACGTTATCGCAGATACGAACCGGCAAAATCGTGGCGTTGCTGCCGATAGATACCTGGTGACCAATCTCTGTTTTTTGCCATTCAGCCGGATTTCCGGACGGGCCTCCCTGTTTAAAAAGGTCATTCACAAACATGACCCCATGGCCAATAAAGCAATCGTTCCCAATGGTGACCAGTGAGCAAATAAAACTATGGGATTGA
>JAQTZD010000148.1 GCA_028687975.1 Sediminibacterium sp. | reverse complement strand
GAAGCAGCAATCGTTGTTGAAGCAGGTGCAGCAAATGAAGCTGCAGCGGGTGCTGTTGTGGCAACAGGTGCGGCCGCTGGAGCAGGGGCTGCTGCAGCGGGAGCAGGAACCGCAGGTGTTGGAACGGGTGCAGCAAATCGTTCAACCGGTGCAATTGGTTCAGGCCTGCTTGCTTCCACAGGTTGTGCAGGAACAGGGGTTGCTGCAACGGGTGCCGCAACAGGCGCAGCAGGTTGTGGAGCTGGTTGTGGTGCTGGTGCATACACCGGTTGTTGGGCCGGCTGAGGCATCGCAGGAACACGACCAGCTTTTTTATCTGCAACGTATTGTAAAATATCTCTTTTAGAAACCCTGCCATCGCTTCCGGTACCCGGAATTCTTTCCAGCTCACTTAATCCGATTCCTTCGCTGTTCGCAATATTCAACACCAGCGGAGAATAAAATCTGTTTGCTGCAGGCTTGGCCATTAATTCAACTGCAGGTGCTGCAGGAACATAGGGTATTGCTTCTTCCACTACCGGAGCGGCAGGAGGAGGGGGAGCAGGAGCTGGAGTTGGAGTTGGAGTAGCAGCAAGCACTACAGGTGCTGGCGCTGCACTCTGTACCGGTGTTTCAGCAACCGGTGCAGGCGCTGGCTGTGCTGTTGCAGCAGGAACTGCAGCGGCTGATGCGCCGTCGGTATTGATTCTGGCTATAACGGTTCCGATTGGAACAACATCGTTTACGTTGAATAAAATTTCTGTAAGTACACCTTCGGCAGTAGAGGGAACTTCGCTGTCCACCTTGTCTGTTGCGATGTCTAATACGGTTTCATCCAACTTGATATGGTCGCCTACGTTCTTGTACCATTTCAGAATCGTTGCTTCCATTATACTCTCGCCCAATTTGGGCATAACCAATTCAGCTATTGCCATACTGTCTTACTGTTTAGTGGGTAAACTAAAATTCCATCACCCTCAACATAGTAGCATTTTTTATACACAAAGCACTACTAATCAACAAATATACCCTTTAAGGTTATATACTTATTCAACTATTATCCACAATCATGCTTCTAAGCATGTTCAGGGCATTGACTGCGGTTAAATCGATATTGCGTCTTCTGTCGAAACGGAACCGGAAAGACCGTGTTACTACCTGATCTTTGGAAGCTATTGCTACCCAAACCAGGCCTACCGGTTTCTCGTCCGTTGCCCCTTCTGGCCCCATGATTCCACTTACAGCAATGGAGTAAGTGGTTTGCATGGTTTCCCTCACGGCTTTAGCCATTTGCACCACGGTTTCCTCACTCACTGCTCCAACCGTTGTAAGGGTTTCGTGCGATACACCCAGTAATCTTTCCTTAATGATATTGGCATAGGAAACAATGGTTCCGGTAAAAAATGCCGATGAGCCCGGATGAATACTCAGCAGGTGTGCAATATACCCGCCGGTACAACTCTCAGCGGTCGCAACTGTTTCTTTTCGCTCTTTCAAAAGTTTTCCGACAACCATTTCGATTGGAAGGTCTTCATCAATAACTAAATGCTCTTTTACATTAGTTTTCAATGAATTAAAAAGGTTGTCTAATTCTTTATTTAAAATATCCTGGTCCAGTCCCCAGCTGCTTAACCGTAGCCTGACCATACCAAAATTGGGCAGATAAGCCAGTTTCACATGTGCCGGCAGGGCCGCTTCAAATTCCCGGATCAGTTCGGCAAGAAACGATTCCCCGATACCAGCTGTGAGCAGGGTGCGGTGTTCTATATAACCCGTTTGATACAGATCGGGAATCATGGGCAGCACGTGGTTGGTCATGATCCACTTCATTTCATGCGGTACCCCCGGCATGGATACAAAGATATTACCGTCTCTCTTGAACAACATTCCCGGAGCGGTTCCTTTCTCGTTCTTCAAAACGGTGCAAGTGTCTGGTACTTCTGCCTGTTTGGCGTTTCGTTCAATCATCGGGCGCCTGAACACTTCTTCAAACAAATAGGTGATATGACTGAGTGTTTCCTGATCCACCACCATTTTACCATTGAAATATTCGCAGAGCAGGGGCTTGGTGATATCGTCGGCAGTAGGTCCCAGGCCTCCGGTGATTAAAATGATGTCTGCTTTTTTGCTCTCTTCATCCAGGGCATCCCAGATATCCTGCCAAACATCACCCACTGCAACCCGGTGTTTTACAGCCACACCGATTTTATTCAGTTCCTGTGCAATCCAGCTGCTGTTGGTATCCACAACCTGACCAATCAATAATTCATCTCCGATCGTAATGATCGACGCATTTACTTTACTCATATGGATTCTTTGTTTCCCGCTGCAAAAAAGGGAGCTAATGTATTTTTCAGGTCCTGCGGCATCACGGTTCTTTTTCCTGTTTGGGAATCTATAAAGAACAAAGTGACTTTTCCGGTAGTGAGCAATTTGTCGTCTTCGTTGAAAACCTCGTGATGAAAAACAATAGCATGTTCCTGGGGAAGTTCCCTTAATACAGTCTTAATCGTAATCAGGTCATCGTAATGTGCCGGTCTCAAATACCTTGTTTCCATGTGTACAACCGGCATACGTACCCCCATTTCTTCCATTTCCTTATAGGTAAATCCCAGCGACCGGATGCTTTCTGCACGACCTACTTCAAAGTACTGCGCATAATTTCCATAATAAACAATATTCATCTGATCTGTTTCCGCATACCTGACCCTTATTTTAGTAATATGTTCGTACATGAATTCAATTTGTTGACAAACTTACAACCTTCTCTTGTTTTTCCACATATGCAGGCTTAACAACCCCTTACAAATCCGTAGAACTATCTTTAACAAGCCTTTGAGTTTTAGTACGGACAAATAAAAAAATCTTTGCCCATCTTATCCTTGCGCTATGTACAAAATTGCTTTTATCCTTGTTGCTGCTTCTTTTTTATATGTTCATCAGCCGGTTCATGCACAGCTTACGCAAACCAATATTGAGCCGGATGCAGCATTCAAGCAAGCCAAACTTTTATACCAGCAGGAACAATACAGTCTGGCATACCCCGTATTTAAAACCATGTACAGCAATGGCATATACAACAGTAATATGCCGGTACAGGTTCGGGCCGAAGCCAAATTTTATTATATAGTCTGCGGACTCCAGCTCAATGAGCCGAATGCGGCGGAACTGGCAAAGGAGTTTATTGAACTGGAACCTGATGTTGCACATGAACAAATCATTGCCTATTACCTGGGCGAATATTATTACCGGAACAAAGAGTACCCGAATGCCCTCGAATTTTACGGGAAATCGAATATAGCCAACCTGAACAACAGGCAGATTGCCGAAATGAAGTTTCACCAGGGCTATGCTTATTTTGTATTGCAGCAGTTCGATAAAGCCATGCCTTTATTCAACAGCATCCTCCAGCTTCCCAAGTACCCCAATTATTAT
>JAQTZD010000007.1 GCA_028687975.1 Sediminibacterium sp. | reverse complement strand
ACCCACAACCAAATGTTCAAAATACAAGCCAATGGTATACAATGGCTCAAAATAGTACAAGAACAGGTGGCTATGTTTTGTTTGCATTCCTCGATACGGAATTAGTAGCAACCGGGCTTCTTTCAAGACAGCAACTGATAGACGCCATAGTTGTAGGGCAGTTTACACCCGGGCCTGTTTTATCTTTGGTTACATTCATAGGCTATTTGGTTACAAAAAAATCAATAGCGCTTTTGTAGTTTTGGGTGGTGCACTCATGGGCTACTTATTGACACTGATTTGACCATTAATGGGCATAATATATAGGTGATTTTATATTCAACAATAACCAGAAAAATGATACAACGAGAATTTGCAGACAAAGCCAAAACTATTTTAGAGCCAGACGACAATGTTATTGGTTTGGCAGTTGCCGGATCGTGGCTTACAAATGAAATTGATGAATTTTCCGACCTTGACTTAATTCTTGTGACTCAACAAAAAATATCAGGCAACAAAAGTTTGATGATTGACTATGCCCGAAAAATTGGAGATTTTTTGTCCGGATTTACAGGAGAGCATGTTGGAGAACCAAGAGTGTTGATTTGTCTTTATGACAACCCGCTTTTACACGTTGACATAAAATTTTTAACGCTCAACGAATTCCATACTCGTATTGAAACACCCCACTTACTACTAGACAAAGGCGGCCAACTTGAAAAGGCAATAAATAGTTCATTCGCTAAGTTTCCTTATCCTGACTATCAATGGATTGAGGACAGGTTTTGGACTTGGATACATTATGCCTTACTCAAAATTGGACGTGGTGAATATCTTGAGGCATACGATTTTATGGGTTTTTTACGTATGGCCGTTTTAGGACCCTTACTTCACATAAAAAATGGCAACTTGCCCAGAGGTGTCAGGAAAGTTGAAGCGGATTTGGATAACGACAGTTTGGCCAGCTTAAAACGCACAATCCCGGCTTATGAAAGACAATCATTATTAGACAGTTTAAAAAATGCAGTATCCTTATACAGACAACTAAGAACAGAACTGTTTAACAATAAGGTGAGTATGCAAAGCAAGACGGAAAGTAAAGTGATGAACTATTTCGATGAAATTATGAAATGAAAATAGAATAAAGGCTGCCAATCAAAAACTTTGTTTGCACGAAGGGTGAGCATACTTTAAATTGAAAGAATGATCAAAAAGTCAACATTAAATACGGAAATTTCAGTAGAGGATTTCTGGAACTATTATTGGAATAAAAATGAGTTGATAGATTTTTGCAGGTTATTGAATTTGGATAAAAGAGGAGGGAAAATCGAATTAACTCATCGGATTGAAAAATATTTAGTTTCTGGAGAACGTGAACCCTACAAAGAGAAGGTTCTAAGAACCTCCCGATTTGAGTGGAATACTGAATTATTATCACCAGAAACCATCATAACAGACTCTTATAAGAATACAGGAAATGTAAGAGCTTTTTTTAAAAGCCAGATACGTGAGAAGTTCAGATTTAATGTTAAATTCATGGACTGGATGAAATCTGCACAAGGCAAGACTTTAGGAAATGCTGTAGAGAAATGGATTTCGATTAAAAATGAACTGATTGCCTATTTCCTATGGCGTCAGGAAAGAGAAAAGCGTTGATTATCGATTTGAGCTAAGTCAATTTGACTGTTTTATTTGCCAGGATTTCCTTTTTATGTGATTTGCTAGAGGATCCTTAACCGGTATTTTCATTCATTTATTGGATATTTTCCTGTACTCATGTTTTTCTTCTACGATTTATGCTATTTGAAATTAGGTTTGGGAAGAAATTAAATATTCATAAAAAAACTTAGACATGAACAGGGAGGTAGTCTTTTTAAGGGCGTTTGCAGTCGCAACTGTTGCCGTAATCGTATTGATTACATCAACCGCATTCAAAAATGCCGGAAATCAAAAATTCAATGAAATAGACGTTGAGCGTATTAATATCGTTGAAAAAGATGGGACAGTAAAAATGATTATTACTAACGTTGAACGATTCCCGAATGGGACTGCCAAAATCAATAATCGTCCTACTAATGTAGAGCGCAAGAAACGATCTGGTATGCTTTTTTTCAATGAAGACGGTATTGAATGCGGAGGGTTTATTTACGATGGTAAAAAAAGCACAAACGGCCATAGCTCCGGGCTTTCATTAACCTATGACCAATATGATGGTGATCAGGTTATTCAGTTACTAACGCAAGATTACCGGGAAGCTGATAAACGATTTGTCGGAAGTAGTTTAATGTTCAACGATAGGCCATCAAAAGAATCCCAGAGCCAAACAGCACAGATCATGAAAGAGCTGGATGAACTGGGTAAAAAAGACCCTAAAGCTGCTGAAGAAAAATACAAAATGTACGAAACAAAAGGATTGATTGGTGGAGCTCCACGTGTAATGCTTGGGAAATCAAGAAGCGAGAATAATGGATTATTCCTTTTTGATGATAAAGGAAGGCCAAGAGCAATGTTTTATGTAGATAAAAGTAATAATGCTAAACTCGATTTTTTTGATGATAAAGGAAATGTGATTTCTTCTTTCCCTCAAAAAAGCAAATAATTGCATATTTCATATAGAAAATGGGCTTGTAGAAATACAAGCCCATTTTCTATATTTGACCCATACAAGTGAAATGAAAAACTGGATCAACAAAATTTACCGTAATCTATACTTTATTTTGTTCATTATGCTGTTTGCATATGTACAGTCTATCTATGTACGGTTATCTGGCATGTGTGAAATAAACGCCTACACCTTTACTCCCGAAGCACTCTTTTTAGCAGGGTATCAGGTTGGAACATTGTATATAATCATTCATACGCTGATTAAGAATCGGCAAAAGCCCGATTTATTTAGTACCAGGGAAATGCTTAAAATTTTCGGGTTCTCACTTGTTATTTACCTTGTTGTAATGAAAACGATAGGCTTTTTAGTCTCTTTTTCATTTGACACTATCGAACGTAATTTCAACCGGAAAACATTTTTTTTCTCTTTGTTTTCTGATTTTTTGAATGGATTTATATACGGAAGTTTTATTCTTTCCTATTATTTTTATCACAAAAGCAGAGAACACCAACAGAAATTGGCAGTCTATCATCAGGCGCTTTCAGAAAATAAGATCCACCAATTAAAAGCTCAACTCAATCCGCATTTCTTATTCAATAATCTCAATATTCTGGATCAATTGATTGAAGAAGATAAAAACAAGGCATCTGTGTTTTTGAATGAATTCGCAGACATCTATCGATATGTTTTGCGCTCATCGGAAAGAAAAATCATTAGCCTGAATGAGGAAATAAATTTTATAGAACAGTATTTTAGACTATTACAGTATAAGTATGGAAATGCCTATCAAATTTTATTGAATAGTAAAAATAATGATGGTTCTATTGTACCACTAACACTACAGTTACTCATCGAGAATGCCGTTTATCACAACCTGGGAACTGAAGAAAATCCCGTTCTAATATCAATAAATATTTCGGACAAAATCAGCGTTGTTAACAATATTAACCTGAAACGGAGTAGTAGATCAACTAACAAATGTGCTTTGAAAAATTTAACAGAGCAATATAAATTATTAACCAAAGAACCAGTTGAAATCTATCAAGCTGATAATACTTTTTCAGTAACAATCCCCATTATTCATAATTCAGTGATATGATAAAAATACTCATCCTGGAAGACGAGATTCCTGCAAAAAAGAAACTAAAAAGACTTCTAGAAACTTTGGGAAATCCAATAGAAATTGTTGCAGAAATTGATACTGTGATAAAGGGCGTTTCCTTTCTGAAGAGAAATTCAGTCGATTTAATATTTTCTGATATTGAGCTTCTGGATGGCAATTCCTTTGAGATTTTTAATCAGGTTCCCATCTCCTGCCCGATTATTTTCACAACTGCTTATGATCAGTATTGGATGGATGCCTTTGAAATCAACGGTATAGATTACTTGCTAAAACCTTTTTCTCAGGAACGTCTTCGGAAATCATTTGATAAATATTTAAACATGCGAAATTTATCCAATGATAAGCATACTGATCTGGTTAATCTCTCAAAAATCATTGAACAAAACTTTGCAACTAATACACGTAAAAAACGATTTTCTGTCCGTTCTAAGCAGGGTATATATTTTTTGGATATTGATAAAATTTGTTATTTCGGAGCAAGCTATGGTGTTGTTTTTGCTTACGATACGGAAGCGAAAAAGCATTTGCTATCAGAAGCTACGCTAAAAGAAATTGAAGAACAGCTTAATCCTTTGGATTTTTTCAGACTTAACCGCAGTGAAATTGTAAATAAACAGCACATAGAAAGTATACAATATTTTACCAAAAACTCTATGGCTGTAAAACTAAGAGGATGGCAACAACACCTTTTAACGAGCCAAAATAACACGGCGCAGTTTCGAAGTTGGATAGAACAGTAAAGAGCGGGTGTACAACCGGAAAAAAATATTCAATATTTTTTGAATATTGCCTGGGTCAGATATTTTTGCAATTCGAAACTTTGTGCTTTAAGAATCTATAATCGAGTAAATGTCTATCAAGAAAGAATCAGAACTGATCGGAATGCAAAAAGCCAGTGAGGCAGTTGCCTGTACAGTAAAGGCTATGCAGCAATATGCCCGCCCTGGTATGAGTACTAAAGAACTGGATAACTACGGAGCAACATTGCTCTCGGGATTTGGTGCAAGGTCTGCACCTTTTTTAACCTATCGTTTTCCAGGCTGGACCTGCATCAGTGTGAACAAAGAGTTTTGCCATGGAATTCCTTCCAATAATACAATAGTGAAAGAAGGCGACCTGATCAATATTGATGTTTCGGCCGAATTGAATGGTTTTTGGTCCGACAATGGTTGCTCGTTTGTCCTGGGCAATGATGTGTATGGTCATCAAAAACTAATCAACGCGTCTAAGCAGGTGTTACATAAGGCAATCAGCAATATTCAGGACGGAGTTCGTATTTCCGACATTGGTCACCTGATGGAAACTGAAGCCAGGAAGCACGGTTATAAAGTGATCAAAAATCTAACCGGACATGGTATTGGAAGAAGCCTTCATGAAGCACCGGGTGAGATTGCCAATTACAAGGACCGTTTTAATAAAGAACGTTTCAAAAAGAATTCAGTGGTTGCCATCGAAACCTTTATTTCAACTGATTCCAGCCTAGCAGTTACCCTGAAGGATGGCTGGACTATGGTGGGGAATAAGGGTGGCTTTATGGCCCAGCACGAACACACCATTGTGGTTACGGAATCGAGTCCGATGGTGTTAACGGAGATGAATGGGATTTGGGCCAACTAACCTGCTGTTCTATTTCGGAACCATATTCACCTAACCCAATGCCTGTAATATATCCGCCAGAATATCGTCTCTGTGTTCCAGTCCTGCACTGATGCGGATCAGGCCGGGGGTAATATTTACTGCCTGTCTTTCCGCTTCACTGAGTTTGGCATGTGTGGTGCTGGCCGGATGCGAAGCAATGCTCCTGGTGTCGCCCAGATTGGCTGTGAGCGAAAGCATTTTCAGCTTGTTTAAGAAATTTCTTCCTGCTTCCAGTCCGCCCTTCAGTTCAAAACATACAATACCGCCTCCATTCTGCATCTGCCGGATGGCAATGGAATGGTGCGGATGAGAAGGCAGGAAAGGATAGCGCAGGTTGGATATTGCAGGATGGTTTTCCAGTTGCTGCGCCAGAAACAATGCATTGGCTGCATGCCGTTCCATTCTTACGTCGAGGGTTTCCAGGCTCTTGCTCAATACCCATGCATTGAACGGAGACAGCGCAGGCCCTGTGCTTCTGCAGAATCCATAGATTTCTTTCACCAGGTCTTTGCGTCCTACCACTACTCCTCCAAGTACACGTCCCTGGCCGTCGATCCATTTGGTAGCAGAATGTACCACCAGGTCGGCGCCGTATTCGATCGGGCGTTGGTTCATCGGTGTGGCAAAGCAGTTGTCTACGTTCAAAATAATCTTGTGTTTATTAGCCAGCCTGCCAATCATTTCCAGGTCGAGTACCTCCAGACCTGGATTGGTAGGGGTTTCCAGGTAAATCATTTTGGTATTCGGTGTGATGGCTGCTTCCCATTCTGCTTCTGTTGCACTGGCGCCAACATATCCGAATTCAATACCGTATTTGGGAAGGTATTTGGAAATGATGGTATGCGTGCTGCCGAAAATGGAGTTGCAGGACAGCAGGCGATCGCCCTGTTTCAGCAATGCCATGAATGAACCAAACACAGCACTCATGCCCGATGCAGTAGCATAACCCGATTCTGCACCTTCCAGCGCCACCATTTTATCGGTGAATTCCTGCACACCCGGATTGCTGAACCTGCTGTAGATATTGTCGTCGGTTTCATCTGCAAATGCAGCCCGCATGTCTTCCGCATTGTCGAAACAAAAACTGCTGGTTAAAAACATTGGAGTGGAATGCTCCATCTCATTGGTTCTTGGGGTCTGAATGCGGATAGCCTTTGTTTCTTTCTTCATGGTTTTATTTTGAAATATTATGCGATCGTGATGGTCCAGCTGATGGTACAACCGCCAGCCCTCAGGGTTGCAGCTACCGAACAGTATTTATTCAAAGACAGCGCTACGGCTTTCTCTGCTTTGTCCGGGTTTACCTGCCCGGACAAATAAAAATGAATATGGACTTCTTTCCACAACGATGGTTCCTTGTCTTTTTCTCTTTCTCCTTCTATCACCATCCTGAAGCCGGTGAGTTCCTGTTTCTGCTTTTTCAGAATAGAAACAATGTCTACTCCTCCACATCCTCCCAGCCCCATCAGGAGGGTTTGCATGGGTCTTACCCCCGAGTTGTGCCCCCCAATAACTGCCGCAGCGTCCATCCGGATGGTATGTCCATTGCTGTCCAGGCCTTCAAAGGCATAGGCATTGTCCACTCTTTTTACCTCAATGCGGTCCATTTTACAATATTTCAACAAATGTACGCAGCACATGCCTTTATTTTGCAGCTGAAACACGGAAATAACCCCATGGCTACATTTTGCTACAATCGACCCCTTGTGCTGGAGAACGGAAAGGAACTACCCGGTCTGGAAATTGCTTACCAAACCTATGGTACCCTGAACGAGTCGCGGAACAATGTGATCTGGATCTGTCATGCCTTAACGGCCAATGCCGACGTGACCGACTGGTGGAAGGGCCTGGTGGGGGAGCATTGTTTAATTGATCCCGGGAAATACTTTATTGTTTGTGCCAATATCATCGGTTCCTGTTACGGTTCAACGGGCCCGACCAATGTGAACCCTGCAACCGGTAAGGTTTATTATTCCGATTTTCCGCAGGTAACCATCCGCGATATGGTGGCAGCGCATATTCTGTTGAGAAAACACCTGGGCATTGATTCCATTTATTTACTCATGGGTGGAAGCATGGGCGGTTACCAGGTATTGGAATGGGCCGTGATGGAACCTGCTGTGATGCAGAAAATATTCCTGATTGCCACTTCTCCTTCGGAAAGCGCCTGGGGCGTAGCAGTGCATACTGCTCAACGCCTGGCCATCGAAGCCGACCAGAGCTGGAAAGACCATAGCCCAACAGCGGGTGCCAGGGGATTGAAAGCGGCAAGGGCCATCGGTATGCTCACCTACCGCAACTATACTACGTTCCAGGAAAAACAAACCGATCCCGATCCGGAAAAGATCGACAACTTCAAAGCATCGTCTTACCTGAACTACCAGGGGGATAAATTGGTGAATCGTTTCAACGCCTACAGTTACTGGCTGCTGACCAAGGCCATGGACAGCCATCACCTGGGCCGCGGCAGGGGAGGCAACCTGATGGAAGTATTGAAGACCATACAACAGCCTACCTTCATCATTGGCATCAACAGCGATATTCTTTGCCCGCTCGATGAGCAGCAGTTTATGGCCGATTATATGCCCCATGCAGAGCTCTATGCCATCGACTCCACGTACGGACACGATGGATTTATTATAGAAACACAGCAGATCACGGATTTGCTGAAAGACTGGATCTGATAAGGATTCAATTGAAGTACACTTATTACCTTTAATGAAAATAAAACCGCTATGGGTATCTGGAAACAAATAGGAGAGTACCTTTACATCAAAAAAAAGGATCCGAACGAAAAGCCCACCCAATGGATGAGGTACATGCATCGCATGAACCGCTTATCCCTGTTTATGTTCCTGGCAGCCCTACTGTACATCATCTTCAAGCAGTTGATTCTTCCGCTGTTTAAGTAACACAGCCGTTTAATTTTTGGCAATGAATGAACGCCTGAGATAGGCCAGGATTTTTTCTGCAGCCTGCTCAGACGCATTTCCACCCGCAGTCAGCACTTCTTTCAATTCCCGGTAATCCTTTTGCAGTGTGGCTTTGACTTTTTCATCGAACAGCAGTTCGTTCAAGGAAGCCACCAGGTTTTGGGTATTCAGTTCTTCCTGAATCAGTTCCTTTACCACCAGTTTGTCCATGATCAGGTTCACCAGCGAAATGTATTTGATTTTAATCAGCCTTTTGGCTATCTGGTAACTGATGGCGCTTCCCTTGTAACACACTACTTCCGGCACGCCAAACAAAGCCGTTTCCAAAGTGGCCGTGCCACTGGTAACCAATGCAGCTTTTGCTTTCAGCAGCAATGCATACGTGCTGTTTTTTACAACAAATACATTCGGGTGGCCTTCCAGGAACGGCGCATAAAATGCATCTTCCTGCCCGGGGGCTTTGGCTACTACAAAGCGATAATCCGGGAAACGGTCGGCCACGGTTAACATGATGGGCAGTTTCTTGGCAATCTCCTGCTTGCGGCTTCCCGGCAAGAGGGCAATAATGTTGGTGTTGCTCAGATCTGTATTGTCCGAAGAATCGCGCAGTGGCTCCTGAGGTTGTTGGCTGAAGCGATTGATCACTTCAATCAGGGGATGTCCTACATAATCTACTTCCCAGTTCCAGGTATTTTTATAATAGTCTTTCTCAAAAGGCAAAATACAAAGCATGAGGTCGATGCAGGTCTTCATTTTTTTTACCCGGTTGGCTTTCCAGGCCCATACCTGCGGAGAAATATAATAGATCACGATAAGACCCTGCTGTTTGGCCCATTCGGCAATCCGAAGGTTAAAGCCAGGATAGTCGATGAGGATCAGGGTATCGGGTCGGAACTGAAGGATGTCCTGCTTACACCATTTCAGGTTTCCCAGGATGGTCGGCAGGTTTTTGACCACTTCCGCAAATCCCATAAATGCCAGATTCCGGTAATGTTTTACCATTTCACCACCAGCCTGTTGCATCAGATCGCCTCCCCAGCAACGGATATTGGCCACACCATCCTTTTGTTGCAACTGTTTAATCAGATTGCTTCCGTGAAGGTCTCCGCTGGCTTCTCCTGCAATGATGTAATACTTCATATACCTGCAAATTACGAATGTTCGGGAGATTGCGAGGAACCAGCCCCCGGGGCAGATTTCTTAAAAAAAACAAAAAACTAAAAAAATAGTTTCATAACTAAATTATTAGTTGTAGGTTTATCCTATCAATCTTGAAACCCCATAACCCGATTATATGAAACAGTTGACCAAGGCAGAAGAGCAGATCATGCAAAGTATCTGG
Source organism: Sediminibacterium sp. (assembly GCA_028687975.1). Lineage (GTDB taxonomy): Bacteria > Bacteroidota > Bacteroidia > Chitinophagales > Chitinophagaceae > Sediminibacterium. The sequence continues at coordinate 53,988 of JAQTZD010000007.1, read as the reverse complement.
AACCTGGAACACGCTTTCCTCAAAGATATTATTGAAGCCCAGCCCGAACCAAGACCCCACAACAATACCATTGCCACTATTGTGAAAATATTGGTAGACAAAGGATTTGTAGGCGTAAAACAGATTGGCAGGGTACACCAGTATCATCCACTTGTTTCCAAGGATAAATATTCTTCCAATTCCATCCGCAACCTGGTGGATGGGTATTTTGAAGGGTCTTTTGCAGATGCGGTTTCGTTCATGGTAAAACAAAAAGACATCAGTGTGAAGGAACTGGAAATGCTGTTACAGGAAATCAAAAAAGCTAAAAAATAAATATATGCTTACCACAGTCTATTATTTTTTACAGGTGGTGTTGTGCAGCGGTATCATGATGGGCTATTACTGGCTGGTATTGCGCAACAAACGCTTTCACCAGTACAACCGCTTTTATTTGCTGGCCATTGCGCTGCTGTCGTGGTTGGTTCCGTTGATCAAGATTCAGTGGAGTGAGCCGGTAGTTCAGGCAGACCAGCAACTGGTTCGATTCTTTTCTTTGATAGCTCAGAATAACACCGAAATAGAATCCGGTCTGCAAAGCGGTACGGCTAACCCTACCTGGCAAATCGCATTTATGGCGGTTTATGTGCTCGGAGCGCTGGTACTGCTAGCCGGTTTGTTCCGGGCAGTATTCCGTATTTACTTGTTGCTGAAATCCCATTCCTGCAAAACGGTGGGAGAAGTGTACCTGATCTTTACAAGAGCCGCCGGAGCTCCTTTTTCTTTCTTCCGGTATATCTTCTGGCATGAATCCATCGACCTCAAAAGTGAAGCCGGCAAACAAATGATGCAGCATGAACTTACGCATGTTCAGCAGAAGCACAGCATCGATAAAATACTGATGCAATTAGTACTGATTGCCGGATGGTTCAACCCATTCTTTTGGTTGATGAAAAAAGAAATGGAAATGATTCATGAGTTCATCGCAGATCACAAGGCGGTGGCAGAAGGAGATGCTGCATCTCTTGCACAGATGTTGCTGACTGCCAGTTATCCACAACAACATGAGCTGCTGACCAATCCTTTTTTCTTTTCACCCATCAAAAGAAGACTTCAGATGATTTCCAATCAGCATCATCCTTCCTTCAGTTACCTGCGTCGCCTGGTGGTATTGCCCTTGCTGGGAACCGTGGTGGTGTTCTTCTCTTTCCGGAATAAAGAAATCAATACGGCTTCTCCTATTTCTGTATCATCTATATTGGAGAAGGTATACTATGAAGTACCGGCAGAATTGAAACCCGCAAGGTCCAAAGCTGTACCGGTTAAAGACACTGTTATCCTCAATCCCGATTCTGTTTACCGCCTCCCCAAAGGGAAACCGGTGAAGCTGATTCAGCCGAATGGCAAAATAGCTACTGTGGTGATCGACGGCAATCGGTTGCAGTTGCAGGAACAAAAGCAGGGCAGCAATCTGCTGAGCACTTTTCCGGAAGGAAAGAAGCCGGTGATTATCCTGAATGGTGAAAAGATCACCGAAGCTGAACTGTCGGCCATTTCACCCAATGATATCGCTACCATCAATGTAATGAAGGGCGGATCAGCCAATGCACTGTTTAAAGACGAGGTTGCAGAAAATGGAGTGATCATGATTACCACTAAAAATGCAGGTTCCGGAGAACTAAAAGTGAAGATTCAGAATGAACAGACTGCAGCAAATCTTAAAGAAAAAATACTGGTGGTGCTGGATGGCGTTGTTCAGGATAAATCGCTCGAGGAGTTAAATATCCTTCCTGAAAAAATAAATTCGGTGAATGTATTAAAAGGCAAAATGGCCACGCAGTCGTATGGAGAGCGTGCAAAGGATGGCGCCATTCTGATTAAAACCAAGGATGGTACTCCTCTGGATGGGGAATGGGATGAAAAACAGAAAAAGTTCAGGATCGGTGGATTTGTAGGGCATCCTGTTGTAAAAGAAAAACCCGAAGCAAAACCATCAAAGAAACCACTTAAACAATAAGGTCACCACCGCATAAAGACAGGTCGTAATAAATATACCTTTTGCGGTCTGGTCTTTATGCTGGTTGATATAAATGGTGAACAGAATGGCATTGGCCACCAGCGCTACACTGATGATGCCGCTCAATAATGATTTCTGCATGTTCAGTACCTGAAAGAATTCATTCAGGCTGAACAGGCGAAACTTCCAGAAATAATAACCAAAAATTCCGGCAATCGGCGCCAGAAAGCCCAGGATCAGTCCGAGCCGGATATCGTCTTTTTTCAACATCAGAATTTCCAGGTTTTTTCCAGTTCTTTCTTCAGGGTGTAATTGGTGAGGTCAAATTGCACGGGTACCACGCTCACATAATTGTTCTTCAGCGCCCATACATCGCTTTCCTTGCTCTTGTCGAAATTCACGAACTCACCGGTGAGCCAGAAATACTTTTTGCCGTGCGGGTCTTTGCGCTCGTCGAATTTTTCTTCGTATTTGGCATAGGCCTGGTGACATACTTTAATGCCCTTGATCAGTTTTTCACTCACATAAGGGATGTTGACATTCAGGCAGAGGTGCTTATTGACTTTTTTGGATTTCAACACCTGCTCTACAATCATCCGAACATATTTTTTGGCTGCAGTGAAATCTGCTTCGATGCTGAACTCCAGCAGGCTGAATCCAATGCTCGGAATACTTTCGATCGATGCTTCCAGTGCAGCAGACATGGTGCCGGAATATATCACATTGATGGAATTGTTGGCGCCATGGTTGATACCACTTAAACAGATATCCGGTTTGCGGTGCAATACTTTGTCTACAGATAATTTTACACAATCTACCGGTGTGCCGCTGCAGCTCCAGCATTCAACGCCATCCACAATAGGTGTAGCTCTGTGTAAACGCAAAGGCTCACCGATGGTGATGGCATGTCCCATACCACTTTGGGGCTTATCAGGAGCTACTACCACAATTTTTCCCAATCCTGCCACTGCTTCTGTAAGTGCCTTGATGCCCGGTGCGGTTATTCCATCATCGTTGGTGATGAGGATCACCGGTTCCTGCTTCGTTTTTTTGCTTGTTTTTGTTGCCATGATGTGCAAGATACTGTTTAGTAAAGCCTGTTATTTCTTTTTACCTGTTGTTTTTGTGCTAAAATATTTGAACACCGGAAATTCAACCGGAGTGGTAGCTACCCCTTTTGATTCCAGGTATTCATCAAAGAAGTTCCAGGTCAGGAGTCCATCGTCCGACTGTGGTTCAAGGGTATAAAAAATCAGGTTGGCCAGTGGTTGTGCAAGGTCGATGATGAAATCTCCTTTTTGTACGGTAAATTCTTTTTGCTGGTACCTTCCTTCGGCAGAAGCCATCTGATGTCCTTCAAATTTGCGGGGAGATTTGCTGAACTTTTCTACCAGAAACACTTCTCCGCTGTATACCTGTTTTTTATCTGCCTGTACTACTATGGCGCCCTGCTGTTTCAGGTGGTTGGCAATGTGTGCAAATGCCGCTGGGATAATATAACCCCTCGGCAGCGTAGCCTGTACGGTATCTTTAAAATCGGTATAATAGTTCACATTGTCGTAATGCACAATCTTACCGGTTTTGGTATAGGCGGTACTGCCATCCGGCTTGGTATAGCTGATGTAGTCGTAGGTTCTGAAATGATTGAGGGGTTTGGCCTGTGGCACCATTTTGTAGCGTACCCCTTTCTGCATTTTACCTGCATTGTCCAGTACATTTTGAATGGCAGCTGCTTCCGCTTCGCGGTTGATGCGCTGGATATCTGCCGCATTTTTATTGCAGTAATCCAGTATCTCGTATACAAAATGATAAGTGCTGTTGATGCGCTGGTAAAAACGTTCATGTGCAAAGGCTTCACTTAAGATAGACATCCGGTTCCTGAGCCCGATCTGGTTGATGATGTAACGCGGATGATGGTTGTAGGTATAGAAAGATTTCAGCGGCCATCCTTCCCTTACATTGAAATCGCCAAAGGGTCCAAAATAGAGATCGTTCTTTTCTTTCACCTGCTGGGTGATGTAGGGGAGCATTTTGTGGTAAGTATACTCGTATGGTCCGGGTTGTCCTGCATAGCGGTATCCGGGTGCCCAGGTAAGCGAATAGCCATGCCAGGTACCATTGGTGGTATGCAGGTCCACCACCATTTGCGGATCCCATGCGGTTAGTATGTTTTGTATCATCGCTTTTGTTTCCGGGGCTTCCATTTTAATACCATCCCGGTTCAGGTCCAGTCCCTGTCCGTTTTCGCGGATACCGGTTTCCAGCGGACTGTTTTCCTGGCTGGGTCGCAGGCCTTTGGCCATTTTATCGTTTCCGTCGGTATTGTACATGGGAACAAACACAATGATCTGGTTGTTGAGCAGGTCTTTTTTGTTGCCGAGTAAAATATCGCGCATCAGCATCATGCACACTTCTTTACCTTCCACTTCGCCGCCGTGAATATTTCCCTGAATATAAATGACGGGCTTTCCGGAAGCCTTTGCCTGTTCCGGGCTGGTAACAGCAGGTTGCGCCAATACCACCATCGGAATATCTTTTCCCAGTGTGCTGGTGCCGATACTGCTCAGGTAGATGTTGGGGCTCATGGTTTTGATGCTGTTGATAAACTGCACCATATCTGCATAGCTGCTCGTTTTTTCGAAGTTGGATTTTTCAGGAACCAGTAACAGCGATTCGGGATAACTGCTATTGGTTTGCGCAGTAAGGTCCATGGCGCCTGCTAACAACAACAGGGAGAGAAGTTTTTTCATGAAGTTGGTTTCCGGTTAATAACAATGGAAAAGTACATTAATGCATTTAATTGGAAATAAATTATTGATGAAAGCGCGAACCATTTGTTTATTTTCTAAATTGTTGATATTATCTTTCGGAGAAACCATCTTAAAAGTTGCCAATGAAAAAGTATAGTCTGTTTTTAGTGATGCTGTTGCAATTTTTTTTAGTGAATGCGCAAAAGGAGGCTCGCCCCACAGACATTGTGGAGATAAGCGGAGCAATTCGTCAAAACGTTACTTTCGGCTATGAGGATTTATTGAAGTTTCCAGTAGTGCCAATAAAAAACCTGGTGATTTATAATCACCAGGGCGAGGAGAAAGGAACCCATAAACGCATGAAGGGTGTACTGCTTAAGCATGTACTGGCAAACCTGGTTTTTGATGCGGATAACGCTAAACTGCTTTCTGAATATTACCTTACCATGCAGGCCTCGGATGGATACCAGGTAGTGTTTTCCTGGAATGAACTGTTCAATTCGCCAACAGGTGATCAGGTATACCTGGTCACCGAAAAAGACGGGAAGCAATTGAAGCAGATACCCGAGTGCATCCTCTTGATTTGCACCTCAGATTTTAAAACCGGCCGAAGAAATGTAAAGTGGCTGAAAAAAATCATTGTGGGAAGGGTATAAAAATAAATTTGGAAAAACTAAAAAGTTTAGTATTTTGCAGCTAAATACATTAGTTATGTCAAACGCTGGAAAAAATTTACGTTACCTGCGCAAGCTGCGTGGCTGGACCCAGGAAGAGTTTGCAAACAAGCTAAAAATCAAAAGATCCCTGGTAGGGGCCTACGAAGAAGAGCGGGCAGAACCCAAGCTGGAAGTGCTGGAACAGGTGTCTATCATCTTTAAGCTAAGCCTGGAAGAACTGCTCTTCAACGACCTGAGTGAGGCAAGAGGAGGAGGTTCCTACCTCGACAAACGCCGCCAGATGAAGATGGTGGCTGAATCTGCCGAAGTCCGGTTTGTTCCGGTGAAAGCCGCTGCCGGTTACCTGACAGGTTATGCAGATCCGGAGTTTATAGACGAACTGAATACATTTACCCTCCCCATGCTGGCTCCCGGTCAGTACCGTGCATTTGAAATAATCGGAGACAGTATGCTGCCTACGCCCAGCGGAAGTGTTATTGTGGGAGAAAAAGTAGAGGGACTGGACGAATTAAAGAGCAGCAATACCTATGTGGTGCTTTCCCGCACTGAAGGCGTTGCCTATAAGCGGGTGATGAAAAACAACCGCCTCAAGAACAAGATTACCCTGATCAGCGATAATCCCGTCTACGAGCCTTACAATGTAAGTGCAGAAGATGTGCTGGAGATTTGGAAAGCCGTATACATTCTGCAGAAAGCCAATGCTGCACCGCGCTGGGATGTGAATCAGCTGGCAGGCATGGTGAACAACCTGCAGGAACAGGTGAGCACTCTGAAGAAAAAAATGAACTAGAACAGCTAGTGTGTCAGGTCGTTGGCCAGCCGGAACGTATTGCAGTGGGCTTCTACGATTACCCTGATGTCGGGGGAATAACCACCACCCATCGCAACGGTAACGGGTATCTGTTCTTGCTGCAATAAACTGAAAACGATTTCGTCCCGTTGCCTGCATTCATCCAGGGATATATTGAACTTGCCAAATTTATCGGTGGAAAGAATGTCTACACCGGATAAGTAAAAAGCAAAATCCGGTTTCACCTCTTTGATGAGTTGTGGTAATACGCTCCGGAGTGTGTTCAGGTATGTGGGGCCATCCGTTCCATCTTTCAGGCCAATATCGAGGTCCGACTTTTCTTTGTGAAAAGGGTAGTTGTGTTCACCGTGCATGCTGAATGTAAATACCCTTTCTTCTTTTTCCATCAGTTTGGCGGTGCCGTTTCCCTGGTGTACATCCAGATCGATGATTAAGATTTTACGCGCATCTTTTTGGTGCAGGAGATAGTTGGCTGCTACGGCCATATCATTCAACAAACAAAATCCCTCCCCCCTGTCTGCAAAAGCATGGTGTGTACCACCCGCTACATTCATGGCTACTCCATGCTCCAGAGCATAATGGCAACAGTCGATCGTGCCTTGTGCAATCACCAGTTCCCTTTGTGTGAGTTCCGGTGATTGCGGAAAACCAATTTTTCGTTGTTCGGATGCAGATAAGGTTTGTGTTACCAGTTTTTGAAAATAGTCTGGATCATGCGTCAGTAAAATATCGGCAGGCTTACATGCATCTGGTCTGAACAGATTGCTTTCGGTAATGGTTCCTTCATACATCAGCTGCTCCGGAATCAATTCGTATTTCAGCATGGGAAAACGATGACCTTCCGGAAGCGGGTGCGCATAAATGGGATGAAAAGCTATCTTCAACATAAGGACTTCATAATTTCAGTAAACTGCCATCTGCTATGGCATATACAGAATCTGTTTTTTTGCCGCGCATCATTTTCAATCCGCTGAACCGGCTGAATGCAGGCAATATGCAGGCATCTTTCCCAAAGAAAAAACAGGGGAACTGTAAACTTTGTTTGGCCGTTCCTTTCAGGGATACACCCGGATGTATGTGCCCGGAAAAAAGATACCGACCGGTTTCGGCCGCTGCTTCAGCAGCCGGGTCATGCACAAAATCGAAAGCGCCCACTGTGTAAATGCTTTCCTTCACTTCTATATCTGCGTTGGAATACCAGTTCTGGTGAAGGATATCGTGATTGCCCTTTACCAGGATCATTCGGGTTTGGCCAATGTCTTTCCGCCACTTCAGAAACAGTTCCAGTTCTTTGTTCTCTGTACTATGAAAGAGGTCGCCCACTACGATTAACTGCTGTGGCTTAAAATGCATCACCTGGTGCAGGAGTCGTTGCAGGTCTTCCTTGAATACCTGCTGGGGCACTGCAATGCCGTTTTTTCGAAAATGCCCTGTTTTGCCAAAATGGGTATCGGATAAAATCAGTGTTTGCGCTTCTTCCCAAAAAATACAGCGTTCCGGACTGAGCCAGAAATGATCTTCTTGAATGCAATGTAACAGTGGTGCCGACATGTGGTGCAAAGATAAGCCGGACTGCGCTTATCGGGCGTTCAGCTGCTCCTGCATTTTTTTGATGCGGTCTTCCAGTCTTTCCGTTGAGAGGTTGTTCCGGTTCAGCCCGTCTACAATAATGGGGAACGAAAGCGGCGTGAGTTTTTTGGGGAAACTAAGCAGAATCCTGCTGTTCGAAATTCGTTGCAAAGCCTGTCGCAAACGGACTTCATCCATCTGCTGTACCAGTACTTCGTTGTAAGCCTGCCGGAGTAAAATATTCCCCGGATCGTATTCTTCAAATACTTTAAACAGGAGAGAGGCAGAAGATTGCAGGTGCCGGGCTTTCTGGTGTTGCCCGGGAAAACCCTGAAAAATCAGACCGCCAATCACGGCAATGTCCCTGAACTTTCTCTTGGCCATTTCCGTACTGTTGATGCTCTTTTGTATATCTGCCAGCAGATTTTCCGAACTAAACAAAGCTGCGGCATTGCTGTCGTCTACGGGTATGGGCTGATCGCTCAGTAATTCAAATCCGTAATCGTTCATCGAAATGGAAAAACTGATGGGCATGATCTGTCCGATCCGGTAAGCCAGTATGGCGCTCATGGCCTCGTGTACCTGTCTGCCCTCGAACGGATATACCAGCAAATGAAATCCGTCTTTGTCTTCGATCTGTTCTATCAGCAACTCATTTTCACGAGGTATATAGGAGAGTTGTTTTTGCAATTCGAACAAGCCCTCCAGGCTATGCAGTTCAATGCCCGCATCCGGAGTTAGCGCCTGTGAAAAAGTCTGGCGCAGTATATGCCCCAGGTTGGCGGTTAAGCTCATCCTGCCTCCGTTCCAGGATGGAACGATGGATTTTTTGGCTGATGATTTTCTGACCAGTACCGTCATGTCTTTGATCATCACCAGTTCCAGGTTTCTTCCGGCCAGGGTAAATACATCTCCCGGCTCCAGTCTGCTGATGAACCATTCTTCTATCACACCTACATAGCCACCACTCATGAATTTGACTTTCAGCATGGCATCACTTACAATGGTGCCGATGTGCATCCGGTGCCGCATGGCCATGCCTTTGTGCCGCATGTAATAAACGCCATCCTCCTGCACTACTTTGTGGTATTCATCGTATTGCTGCAAGGCATTGCCTCCATGTGTTAAATGGTGCAACAGTTCCTGCCATTCGTTTTCCTGGAGATCGGCATAGCACCAGGTAGATTTGATTTCAGCAAATATTTCCTCTGCCCGAAAACCTTCTCCAATAGCCAGAGTACAGAGATATTGCAACAGCACATCATAGCAAAGCAACATGGGGTCTTTGCTTTCGATGGCTTCTGCTGCAATGGCTGTTTTCAGCGCTGCTGCTTCCACCAGTTCCAGGCTATGTGTAGGCAGAAAATATATTTTACTCACTTCGCCCGGCCGGTGTCCGCTTCTTCCCGCTCTTTGCAGAAAACGGGCAACGCCCTTGGGTGAACCTACCTGTATCACTGTATCTACCGGTCGGAAATCCACGCCGAGGTCCAGGCTGGCAGTGCAGACCACGGCTTTGAGTTTTTCTGTATGCAATGCTTCTTCTACCCATAACCGCAGTTCCTGTTCAATACTTCCGTGGTGCAGTGCTATAGCGCCTGCCAGTTGGGGAGCAATGTTGAGCAGGGTCTGGTACCAGGTTTCGCTCATGCCCCGGGTATTGATGAAGATCAGGCAGGTTTTACTCTGCTCTATAATGGGCACCAGTCTGGCTGCCAGCTTAATGCCCAGGTGCCCGGCCCAGGGATACCGTTCTATTTCATCCGGAATAATGGTGTGCACTTCAATGGGCTTATGAATCTCGGCCCTTACAATTACACCGCTTTGGTTGAGCGTACTCAGCAACACATCTTTGGCTTCTGTCAGGTTACCAATGGTGGCGCTGATGCCCCAAACCTGCACTGAGCCCGATGGTTTGGGGGTATCTGCTTCATTGGTTGCTGCGCCGCAGACCGGATTGTTACATAGGGCAACAATTCTGCTGATGGCCAGTTCTGTTTGCACGCCCCGCTTGCTGCCCATCAGTTCGTGCCATTCGTCTACGGCTACAATGCGAAGGGTCTTAAAAAGGTCGGGATAATTTTTTTGTGTCAGGATCAGGTGCAGGCTCTCTGGTGTAATGATCAGTACTTCGGGCATTTTCTTTTTTTGTTTTGCCCGCTCTGCTGCCGGTGTGTCTCCGTTGCGGATGGCTACCTGCCATTGCATGCCCAGTGATTGAATCACTTCTTCCATGGCCCTGCCAATGTCTTTGGCCAGCGCTCTCAGTGGTGTGATCCACAACAATTGAAGTCCGTTATTTTTTTGTTGCTGATAATTCTTCGGATGGTCGTTGATGAATTGCATCAGAGCGCCTAAGAAAACAGAATAGGTTTTTCCGCATCCGGTGGGTGCATTCACCAGTCCGCTTTCTCCGTTCAGGATATGTTTCCAGGTTGCTTCCTGAAAAGGAAAAGGCCTGAATGATTGTGCTTTCAACCATGCCTCAATCAGCTGATATCCTTTGGTGCGGTTTTTCAGTTGCAATAATTTGAAGGAAAGTTAGGCGGATTTATTGAACAGACTTGATCTGTCCATCCAGTTTGCGAACAAAATACACTTTTTTGTTCTCGAGGTAATCGGCCACAAAGCTGTCTTTTCGCAGCTTCACCGGCTGGAAGTCGTATTCGTTGAACAATTTAAAATCCTGGTCGGAAAGCTGATCGATCAGGTTGTTCCGGTGCTTCAGCAGGAGCCGCCCGAAATGATACAATGCTTCAAATCCTTTGTACACCATGTCGCTGGGTCTGCCGATGTATTTGCTTCGGTATGTGGTATTGATGTACTGTCCAAGCTTATCGGTTCGGCTGTAGTTGTAAGGTGTGCTGTATATGATTTCGGCATCCTTTCCCAAATCGCGGATGGCATCCCAGGTAGGCATCCCGATGGTGACTGTTTTATAGCTTTTGGAACTGGCAATGGCTTTCACCAGGTTGGAACCAAAATTTTCGTTGAGGCTGCTGCAGAAAACGATGTTCTGCCGGGTGCTGTCCAGTTGCACCAGTACCTGATCTGTACTGAAACTGTCTGTCAGTTCCACCGATTTGATTTTGAGCGGGAGGCCGGGCGTTTTCTTATTCATGTCTGCCAGCATCCCTGCAATCATATCCTCCGCAGCCCCTTTTCTTTTAAATAGCGTGATGGGCTCTGTTGGATAGGTTTTGTGCATGTATTTATACAGGGCCTCTATATGTGTACCGAGTGTTGGGTTCACCAATGCAAAATAAGGATTGGCGCTCAGCCCTCCGTCGTTGGGATAGGTCATGGAAATCAGCGGAATCCTTTGCTGACGGGCAAATGTGGCCAGGGGTTTAATTTCTGATCTGGTATTGAAGGAAGCAATGATGAGCGACACCTGCTTCATCGATTCGTTGTTCAATACTTTTTCCAGCGGCTCATGAATGCTCTTGGTATCATAGAAATACACTTCCAGATCCTGGCTTTCCGCATTCATGGAATCTACGGCCAGCATGATGCCGTTGTAAAATTCCAGTCCAGGAAGAATGATGCGCGGAAGTGCGTTGTTACCGTGTTTGTATTCCTGTGCGTCGAAGGCAGAGTCGAGGTATACAGGTGCAAAAACAGCCACTTTCAGCGGAGTGGTTGTCTGAGCCATTCCTGCCACAAACAACAACAAGGCCATCGCTGTTGTACAGTATATTTTTAAACGGCTCATTATATTACTTTTATTCCCACTCAATGGTAGCGGGCGGTTTGCTGCTGATATCATACACAACCCTGTTAATTCCTCTTACATTATTAATGATTTCATTGGAAATATCTGCCAGGAACTCATACGGTAAGTGTGCCCAGTCTGCAGTCATTCCATCCACAGAAGTTACGGCCCTCAGTGCCACCGTAAATTCATAGGTTCTTTCGTCGCCCATAACCCCTACACTTTTTACCGGCAGGAGAATGGTTCCGGCCTGCCATACCTTGGTATACAGTCCGGCAGTTTTGAGGCCGTTGATAAAGATGGCGTCTGCACGCTGCAGCAGGTCTACCCGCTCTGCGTTCACTTCGCCCAATATCCGGATGGCCAGTCCCGGTCCGGGGAACGGATGCCTGTTGATCATGTCTGTAGGAATGCCCAGGGCCAGTCCTACTTTCCTCACCTCATCCTTAAACAGGTAGCGCAAAGGCTCTACCAACGAAAGGTGCATGGTATCGGGCAATCCACCTACGTTGTGGTGCGATTTAATGGTTTGTGAAGGACCGTGTACGCTTACACTTTCAATCACATCCGGATAAATAGTACCCTGTCCCAGGAAAGAAATATTCTCCAGCTTTTGGGCTTCATCCTGAAACACATCGATGAACAGCTTGCCAATGGCTTTGCGTTTTGCTTCCGGATCAACCTGTCCTTTGAGTGCATCGTAGAACAGTTGTTTGGCATCCACGCCTTTCACATTTAAGCCAATGGTTTTATAGGTATCCAGCACCTGCTGGAATTCATCCTTCCTCAATACTCCATTATCAACAAATATGCCATGTAAGCGATTTCCGATGGCGCGGGAAATTAAAGTTGCGGCAACCGTGCTGTCTACCCCTCCGCTCAGTGCCATAATCACCTGTTTGTCGCCAATTTCGGCTTTCAGCCGGGCTACGGTTTCATCTACAAAGGAATTGGGCGTCCAGTTCTGGGAACATCCGCAGACATCCACCAGGAAGTTCCGGATCAGTTGTTTGCCCTCTGTAGAATGGTATACTTCCGGATGAAACTGAAAACAGTAGAGGGGGTGGGTATCGGTGGTATCTTTCTTGAATGCCGCAATCGGGTTGGTTTCGGTAACCGCCAGTACGGAAAATGCATCGGGCAATTCCTTGATGGAGTCGCTGTGGCTCATCCATACCTGCGATTTGGGAGAAATATTATTGAAAATACGATCGGGCTGAGTGATTTCCATGGTTGCCCGGCCGTACTCCCGGGTATTGGATTTGTCTACCCGACCGCCAAATGCCTTGGCCGTCATCTGGGCACCGTAACAAATGCCCAGAACGGGCAGTTGCTTTACAAAGCCCTGCACATCTACCATGGGTGCTTTTTCCTCGTTTACACTAAAAGGAGAACCACTCAGGATAATGCCTTTCAGTGTGGGATCAATCTCAAATTTTTTGTGAAAAGGGATAATTTCACAATATATATTCGCTTCACGTACTGCTCTTGCGATCAATTGTGTGAATTGACTACCGAAATCGAGGATTAAAATTTTCTCTGTCATAGGGGCGAAGTTAAATGAATTTTGGCAGTGCCGAAACCCAGGAGCTGTTCTGTGTTTGGATATTTTGTTATCTTACAGCTATAAATTAAACAAAATGAAACAGCTTTTTCTGCTCCTTCTATTCCCCCTAGCACTAAGTTCCTGTAAATGGAAGCATAAAACCATTGAGGGGAACGGTAATATTGTTACCGAAAGCAGAAAAATAAGCAGGGCAGAAAACATCAAACTGGCTGGCAGCTACGATGTTTTCATCACACAGGGCAGTGAAACCAATATTTCCATTGAAGCAGATGAGAACCTGATGGATTACATTATCTTAAGCGAAGGCCCGGATCAGCTGGTGCTGAAGGAAAAGAACAATTATAACCTGAAAAGCGATCATCCCATTAAAGTATACATCACTACGCCCCGCCTGTCTGGTATTAAACTGGCCGGAGCCGGTTCTGTAACCGGAAGGGGCAAGTTTACCGGTAGTGAAAAACTGTCTATTGATATTGCAGGAAGTGGTGATATGAATTTTGAAGTGAATGCTCCGGAGGTGGATGTAGACATAGCAGGTGTGGGATCTCTTACGCTGGCCGGTGAAACCCGGAATGCCCGCTTCGAAATCGCCGGTTCGGGCGATTGTGATGCACTGAACCTGAAATCGGAGAATGCGAAGGTGAAAGTGGCGGGTATCGGAACCGTAAAAGTATTTGCCGATGTATCCCTCGACGTGAACGTTGCAGGGAGTGGTACGGTACATTATAAGGGCGCTGCAACTGTAAAACAAAAAATTGCAGGTGTGGGCTCCATCAAAAAAATGGAATAAATTAGTTGTACAACAAGATGGAAAAAAAATACAGGATACTGTTGGTGGAGGATGAGGTTAAACTGGCTCAGATCATTAAGGACGAATTGTCCCGCGTCGGTTACCGGATCGATATTGCTTCTGATGGAAATGAGGCTTCCAGGCTGTTTGCACAAACCGAATTTGCTTTGGTGATTCTGGATATCAATATCCCTGCTAAAAACGGTCTGGTACTTTGCAAGGAGTTCCGTGAAGTAAATAAAAAAGTACCCATTATTATGCTCACAGCAGTGGGTGAAATACAGGATAAGATTGAGGCATTCAATATTGGGGCGGATGATTACCTCGTGAAGCCTTTTCATTTTGACGAACTCTTTGTACGCGTTAAAGCGCTGCTGAAACGGTCGGAGCCGCTGGACGAAGCGGACCGGATTGTGGTGGAAGACCTCGTGATCGATTTCCGGAACAAATCCGTGGAACGGGCGGGCAACATCATCAACCTGACTGCAAAGGAATTTACCCTGCTGGTGCTACTGGCCAGAAACAAGGAGCGGGTGATATCCAAACAGGAGATACTGGAAAAAGTATGGGATCTGAGTTTTGATACAGGTACCAATACCATAGAAGTATACATCAGTTTTCTCCGCAATAAGATCGACAAGCCTTACGAACGGAAACTGATCTATACCAAGCCGGGATTCGGATACTATATTAAATAGCAGGTATGAATATCAAACTCCGGTTCGCACTGCTTTTTACTTCTTTTGTTGCCATTATTCTGCTGACTTCTGCCACGGCCATTTATTTATTGTATTCGAGTTACCGTTCAGAAGATTATTACAACCGGGTGAATTTTGAAGCCAATGAAGTATACCGGATTTTCAATGAAATCAGGAAACCCGACCGGCAGGTGACCGCCGACCTGGTAAAGGATGTACACGACAAGGCCCTCTACAACGAGGAGTTGTTTATAGAGGATTCACTAGGCAATACCCTGTTTAAAATGCCGGACACCGCACAGAACAATGCGGACATTTCGAGGGAGCTGGTCATTAAGAAAAAAGAGTATGAATTTACCGACGATCAGCAGATACAGCATGTGGTACTTTATAAGCCCGATACCAAACTCTTTGTGCATGCGTCCGGCTACGACCGGAGCGGTCTGAGCAAGCAGCGAACCTTGCAACTGATCCTGCTGGTGGTATTCTTTGGTGGACTCCTGTTAACGGCGGTGATGTCGTTCCTGTTTGTGCAGCAGGCCATCAAACCCATTGTGCGCCTGAGTTTGCAGATGCAGCGGACCAATGAGCAAAACCTGTCGGATCGGATAGAAGTGAAGCCGGCCAACGACGAAATCAACGCCATTGCAAAGAACTTCAATGCCATGCTGGAACGACTGCGAAAAGCCTTTGAATCACAAAAAAGTTTTGTGCAGCATGCCTCTCACGAATTACGCACCCCATTGTCGGTGATGCTTTCGCAAACAGAAGCCGCATTGAACCGAAGCTGTACTGAAGAAGAATATAAACTCATTCTGGAATCGCTGAAGGAGGAACAACAGCATATGGTGCAACTTACCAATTCGTTGCTGGCCATTTCGCAGTATGAATCGCTGGAATACATGGCCGACTGGCCACAGATCCGCATTGATGAGCTGTTGTATGAAACCATTGCCATGTCTAAGCGGATGTACCCCGGAATCCGCATCAGCTTTGCATTTGAACAACCTCCCGCCAGCGACGCTTCGCTTACGGTAAGGGGCAATGATACCCTGCTCCGCTCCGCGTTGATGAACCTGATCAAGAATGCATTTAAATACTCTGTGGATCAGCAGGTGAATATGCTATTGATCACACGGAACAATGAAGTAGAAATCAGTATCGAAAATAAGGGACCACAGTTAACACCGGCAGAACTCGAAAAAATCATGATCCCTTTCTTCAGGGGCGAAAATGCCTCCAATAAGAAGGGTTTTGGGCTGGGGCTTTCCATTGTAGACCGGATTGTTTCCCTGCATAAGGGCAGGGTGAAGTACCGGCCATTGGGCGCCGACCGGAATGTTTTCAGCATTACCCTCCGGAATTTCCAGGAATCATAAGCAGGTACAATCGGGGAAAATAAAAAAGCCGGTAAAAATTACCGGCTTGAGTATGTTAAGGTATAACAGCTGATTAAGCTACTGCTACAGTCTTCTTTGCTAACTTGCTCTTCAGGTTGGCAGCTTTGTTTTTGTGGATGATGCCACGCTTTGCCAACTTATCGATCATAGAAACAACGTTGGGTAATTGCTCAGTGTACGCTTTCTGCTCTGTATTGGATTTCAGGTCACGGATGGCATTACGGGTAGTTTTACCATAGTAACGATTCCTATCGCGGCGCTTTGAGGCTTGTCTTACGTCTTTCTTTGTAGCTGAATGATTTGCCATTTTCTAATTTTTTCAGGACGGCAAAGGTAAGGACTGGAGCGCAAACTTGGAAATTAAATCTGAAAAAAAATAAAAAAAGCTGTTTTTCAGGGTCCGGGGCGGAAATGAACCGTTACAAATTTACCGCTTTTTGACAATCTTTTGCAGTGGTTTCTGCGTTCAAACAACGATATTTGCCCTCCATTTAGACCACTTGTTCCATTAAAAGAGACCAATGAAGGATTTTTCATATATCACCAACTCTCACCCGGCATTTATTGAATCCCTGTACCAGGATTTTTTAAAGAATCCCGACAGTGTAGACCCCGATTTAAAGAAGTTTTTTGAAGGATTCGACTTTGCGGTATCCAATCAGGCCGCAGGAAGCACCGGAGTAGCTCCTGCTTCCGCCAGCGGAATCGACTGGATGAACGAAATCAAAGTGTACCGCCTCATCCTGGGTTACAGAAACAAGGCACACCTGGTTGCCACTACCAACCCCATCCGGAGCAGAAAAGACCGGGGTGCCAACCTCGATCTGCCCTTTTTTGGCCTGTCCGATGCCAACCTGAATACAGTATTTCAGGCAGGGAACCTGGTAGGATTGGGGGCAACCACTTTGCAAAATATCCTTACTCATCTGCAGAATGCCTATGCTAAAAATGTAGGGATTGAGTTTAAATACATCGGAGACCAGAAAAAAATAGACTGGTTAACCCGCGAAATGGAGCAGAACTTCTCCACTCAGTTATCCATCGAAAAAAGAAGAAGGATTCTGGAGAAACTGAACCAGGGGGTGATCTTCGAAAAATTCCTGCATACCAAATATGTTGGTCAGAAGCGGTTTTCGCTGGAAGGTGGCGAAACCACCATTGCTGCACTCGATGCCATGATCAATGTGGCGGGCGACAATGGTGTGGAAGAAGTGGTGATCGGTATGGCACACAGGGGTCGTTTGAATGTGCTGGCCAATATCATGGGTAAAACCTATGAGCAGATTTTCAGTGAGTTCGAAGGAACCGCAGCCATCGACCAGACCATGGGCAGCGGCGACGTTAAATACCATATGGGTTTTGGCAGTGAAGTGCTTACGGCCTCCGGCAAAGACATTTACCTGAAATTGATGCCCAATCCTTCGCACCTGGAAGCGGTAGATCCTGTGGTACTGGGTTTTGCAAGAGCCAAAGCCGATGTAATGCAGCACAGTGAGTTTGATAAGATCCTGCCGATCCTGATCCACGGAGATGCTTCGGTGGCCGGTCAGGGCATTGTATACGAAGTGTTACAGATGTCTAACCTGCGTGGTTATTATACGGGCGGTACCATCCATTTTGTGATCAATAACCAGATCGGATTTACCACCGATTTTGATGATGCAAGAAGTGCGGTATATTCTACTTCTGTCGCTGCCATGATTCAGGCGCCGGTATTGCATGTAAACGGAGATGATGCAGAAGCCGTGGTGAAGTGTGCAGAAATTGCCACCCGTTACCGCCAGGAATTCAACAGCGATATTTTCATCGACATGGTTTGCTACCGCAAACACGGACACAACGAAGGAGACGATCCAAAATATACCCAGCCGCAGTTGTATGCGCTGATAGACAAGCACCAGAACCCAAGGGAGATCTATACCAAATACCTGATCGAAAACGGCAAGCCCGAAGCGAAGGAACTGGCAAAAGAAATGGAACAGAAGTTCTGGGCCGATCTGCAGGAAAGGCTGGATGAGATCAAGCAGAATCCCCTGCCATACAAATACCAGCCACCTGAACTGGTCTGGAAGAGCATGGTAAAAGCTACGGCTGCAGATTTTGACCGTTCGCCCGATACAGCCATTGATGAAGCCACTTTTCATCTGCTGTTCAACGGATTGATGAAATGGCCGGCAGACTTCAGGCCATTGAAGAAAATTGAAAAACTCGTACAGGATAAAATCAAACTCCTCGAAACAGAAGGCAAGGTAGACTGGGCCACAGCAGAACTGATGGCTTATGGCTCCCTGCTTATCAATGGAAATATTGTCCGGATGAGCGGACAGGATGTGCAGCGCGGCACCTTCAGTCACCGGCATGCGATCCTGCGTGATGAATTGACCAATAAAGGCTACAACCGCCTGAACCATTTACAGGAATCACAGGAGAAATTCAGGATTTATAATTCACTCCTGAGCGAGTACGGTGTACTGGGCTTTGAATATGGCTATGCCATGGCCAATCCTCAGGCACTGGTGTTGTGGGAAGCACAGTTTGGTGATTTCTGCAACGGCGCTCAAACCATGATCGACCAGTTTATTGCAGCAGGAGAGCAAAAATGGCAAAGACAAAACGGACTCGTGATGTTGCTGCCACATGGATATGAAGGACAGGGCCCTGAACACAGCAGTGCCAGGATGGAACGTTTCCTGCAAATGTGTGCGGAACTGAATATGGTCATCACCAATGTAACTACGGCAGCCAACCTCTTCCATATGTTCAGAAGACAGCTGGCCTGGCATTTCCGTAAGCCACTGATCAATTTCTCACCAAAAGCCAATCTGAGAAGCCCGGGTACCTACAGTCCTGTAGCCGATTTTCTTACCGGCGGATTTAAAGAATTGATCGATGATGTATTTGTAACCAATGCTTCCGAAGTAAAGAAAGTATTGTTCTGCAGTGGTAAGCTGTATTACGAACTGGCAGACAAACAGGCAAAGGAAAACAGAAAGGATGTTGCCATTGTTCGCCTGGAACAGATTTATCCTTTGCCATACCAGCAACTGGATGCCCTGCATAAAAAATACAGCAAGGCCACCTGGTTTTGGGTGCAGGAAGAACCCATGAACATGGGCGCAGCAGGTTTCCTGCAAATGAACCTGAAGAGCATCAACTTTGGCATCATCAGCAGAAACGCCAGTGCAGCAACAGCTACAGGTTATGCCAAGATTCACGCAAAAGAACAGGCAGAAATTATTGAAACCGCATTTACGATTTAATGTTTACCCGGAAATAAAAAATTATGATCGAGATAAAAGTACCAACAGTAGGAGAGTCTATCAGCGAAGTAACGCTGTTGAAGTGGACTAAGCAAAACGGCGAGTGGGTGGAACGGGACGAAGTGATTGCCGAACTGGAAAGTGAGAAAGCCACTTTTGAAGTGAATGCCGAAAAAGCAGGCATTCTGAACACTGTTGGTAAGGAAGGAGATACATTGCATATCGGAGATGTATTGGCAAAGATTGATGAAACCGCTGCCAAGCCCGAAGGCGCTGCTGCACCCGCCGCTCCGAAGGCCGAAGCTGCCAGACCTGTTGTGAATGAAGCGCCGGTAACGGCTGTTCCCAATGAAGTAAAAGCTACACCGGTGGCATCCGCCATCATTGCAGATAAAAAGATAGATACCAAATCCATTACGCCTTCCGGTGTGGGTGGAAAAATCATGAAGCAGGATGTACTGGAAGCCATTTCTAATCCGGGTAAAAAAGCATTTGTGGAAGGCGGAGCGCTTTTCGGCAGAACTGTTCGCCAGGAAAAAATGAGTGCGCTGCGCAAAACCATCAGCAGAAGACTGGTGGAATCCAAGAACACTACGGCCATGCTTACTACTTTCAATGAAGTAGACATGACCCGCATCATGGAGGTTCGTAAAACCTTCAAGGATAAATTCAAGGAAAGCCACGGTGTAAATCTGGGCTTCATGAGCTTTTTTGCCAAAGCCTGTGCCATTGCACTGGGCGAATGGCCTTCTGTAAATGCGTATATAGACGGAGATCAGATTATTTACCACGACTATGCAGATATCAGCATTGCCGTTAGTACCCCCAGGGGGCTTACTGTACCGGTGATCCGCAACGTGGAAAGCCTGAGTATGGCGGAGATTGAGAAAGCGGTACTGGTACTGGCCGGCAAAGCAAGAGACAGCAAACTGACCGCAGAAGAACTGCAGGGCGGAACTTTCACCATCACCAATGGTGGTGTGTTTGGCAGCCTGATGAGCACACCAATCATCAATATTCCGCAGAGCGCTATTCTGGGTATGCATAAAATTCAGGAACGTCCGATGGCTGTGAACGGCCAGGTGGTGATCCGCCCCATGATGTACATTGCGCTGAGCTACGATCACCGCATCATCGACGGAAGAGAGAGCGTGAGCTTCCTGGTAAGGGTGAAGGAATTGCTGGAAAGTCCGGAACTGCTGCTGATGGGCAAAGATCCGGTGAAAGCATTGCTGGAATTATAATTCAACACAGGTTAGTATAAAATATTTAAAGCTCACTCACCGGTGAGCTTTAATTTTATCGGCGAATGAGGTACGCACAACAATATGTAAAATCGGCGGCTGCGCTTTTGCAGGCTTACAACGGATCTGTTCCGCTGGCTGCTTTCCTGAAGCAATATTTTGCACAGCATAAAAAGTTCGGTTCCAAAGACCGGAAATATATTGCCCGGCTCTGTTATTATTATTTCAGGCTGGGGCTTGCTGCAAGAACGCTTCCTGCTGAAGATGCCATCCGACTGGCTGTTTACTGTTGCAATGATGCCTCTTCAGAATGGGCGGAACTCTACAGCGAAAGCTGGCTGGGGCATTGGCCCGCACTGTTGCAGCAACGGCTGGATTATGCAGCAACCCTATATCCCAACTTTAGCAGTAAAAATATATTTCCATTTCACGAAGCCCTTTCTGCAGATATGGACGCTGCATTATTCAGTGCTTCGCATCTGGTACAGCCGGATCTTTTTCTGCGCACACGGCCAGGGAAAGCCAAATTATTGAAGGCAGCATTAACCACTTCGGGTGTTCCGTTTGTTGCCCTTTCCGATACTGCACTGGCACTCCCCAATGGCACCAACCTCGAAGGGATTATTGAAACAGACCGTGAAGCGGTTGTGCAGGATTACAGTTCGCAGCGGGTAGGTGAATTACTGGAACTGCTAAAGCAGGAATGGGCTGCACCGGTGTCGGTATGGGATTGCTGCGCCGCAAGCGGAGGAAAATCTATTCTTGCGAAAGACATACTGGGCAATATCCGTTTAACTGTTTCCGATCTGCGGCCCTCCATGCTGCACAACCTGGAGCAACGCTTTCATCGGGCAGGAATCAATACCTACAGAAAGTTCAGCGCCGATCTCACCAAACAGGATCAGTTGCCATCAGAACGCTTTGATCTGATCATCTGCGATGCACCCTGTTCCGGAAGCGGAACCTGGGGGCGTACGCCGGAACAACTTTGTTTTTTTGATGAAAAGCAAATAGCGCATTTTCAGGACCTGCAACAAAAAATCAGTTCCAATGTGGTTACTGCATTGAAGCCAGGAGGCTATCTGTTGTACATTACCTGCTCCGTTTTTGCAAAAGAAAATGAAGGCATTGTGGCACAGCTAAAGGAACAGCAGGGCCTGGAACTGGTTAAGCAACAACTGATCAGGGGATATACGCAAAAGGCAGACACCATGTTTGCCGCTTTGTTGCACAAACCCGTTGATTCGAAAAAAATTAAACCGGTTGTTGCAGATGGTTGTTAAGAAAGCACCAGTTCACCGCGCTGGATGATTCCGCCGCCAATTACATCGTTGCCTTCGTAAAATACCGCACTTTGTCCGGGAGCAATGCTCTTTACGTTTTCATAAAACCGAACCCTTAGCCCATTCTCTGAATTGTACAGGTGGCTCAGGGAACCCTTGTCTTTGTAACGGATCCGGGTGATGGCTTCCATGCCTTCGGTGATGCAGTCGTATTTGATCATGTTGAGTTTGCCTACCAGCATGTCGTTTTGTTCCAGATCGGCTTCTTCTCCCAATACAACGGTATTGGTATCCGGATCGATGGAGGTAACATAAACGGGCTTGCCCATGGCAATCTCCAGTCCCTTGCGCTGCCCAATGGTATAAAATGGATAACCTTTGTGCTGTCCCAGTTTTTTTCCGGTTTTGTCTACAAACCAGCCACCCGCTACTTTTTCTTCGAGACCGGGTACGCGGTTTTTTAAAAAACCACGGTAGTCGTTGTCGGGTACAAAACAGATTTCATAACTCTCACTTTTTTTGGCGAGCTCCGGATAGCCCATGTCCATGGCCATCTGACGGATCTCCGTTTTGTGGTAGCCACCCAGGGGCAGCATGGTCCGGCTCAGCAGCTCCTGGTCCAGTCCCCAAAGCACATAACTCTGGTCTTTGGTTTCGTCCAGTCCTTTACTGATATAATAACGGTCGTTGGTATGCCGGTGAATTTTGGCATAATGACCCGTGGCAATGAATTCACAATCCAGTGCATTGGCTCTTTTCAGCAGTGCACGCCATTTAATGTGGGTATTGCACATCACACAGGGGTTGGGGGTGCGTCCTGCAATATATTCGTCTACAAAATTCTCGATGACGAAATCGCCAAACTCTTCGCGAATGTCCAGGATAAAATGCGGAAATCCGTGGTGCACAGCTGCCTGTCGGGCATCATTGAAAGAATCTATATTGCAGCAGCCGGTTTCCTTGCTGCTGGTGCCACTGCTGGCATAATCCCATGTTTTCATGGTAATGCCGATCACTTCATATCCTTCATTGTGGAGCATGAGGGCCGTAACAGTACTATCAATACCACCACTCATGGCTACCAACACTTTTCCTTTACGACTCATGGTAACGCTACTTTATGCAAAAGTAGAACAACTGAACTAATAAAGCCGGGCAGGCAGGCCTCTCCGGGCTGCTACACCCTGTCGAAAAGCGAAAAAAATGCGCTTTCGGGTCCCAAACAGGCTCAAAGGGTGGCCTGGTGGGAGGCAGAAGCCGGAAAAAGTAGCAGAAACCGTGTTAAAAAACTTTTAGACGGGGTTAATACGCATTTACTTAATTTCATTTTTCGAATTTTTATAAAAACAATACTATGATCAAGTTAACAGCAATCGGTAATCTGGGCAGGGATGCAGTTTTGAATACCGTTAGTGGCAGAAATGTAATCAACTTCACCGTGGCTCATACAGAGCGCTATAAGGATGCACAGGGTAACCAGAAAGACAAAACCATTTGGGTGGATTGTGCTTATTGGACCGAAAGAACCGGTATTGCTCCTTATCTGAAAAAAGGAACACAGGTTTATGTAGAAGGTCAGCCCGATGTAAGAACCTATACCACCAAGGAAGGGGTAAATGGTGCAACACTATCTCTGCGCGTTTCCAGCGTACAGTTATTGGGAAGCAGATCCGGCGAAGGTGGAAGTACCGGCGGCGGGTATCAGCCAGCACCTGCAGTAGCTTCACAGCCTTCTGCACCGGCAGCCTCCGATATCACGGAAGCATTCGATGATCTTCCTTTCTAATCCGCAACGGACTGATGAAATGATCTATACAAAAAGGATGGCTTGCCATCCTTTTTTATTTGCAGCAACGATTCGGTAGCAGAACGGTAAATTTGCAAAAACATAAATTCACGGAATGCAGGTATTTTCCTACGAACAATTGTACCGGTTTACACAGGATGTTTTCCTGGCAATGGGTTGCAGCAAAACAGATGCAACCACTGCAGCAGAAGTATTGTTGTCGGCCGATCTCCGGGGCATCGACAGCCATGGTGTGGCCCGGCTTAGCGGATATGTGCGCTTGTGGCAAGCTCAGCGGATCAATGCAACTCCTACTATACGCATCATTCATGAAACCCCCTCCACTGCAGTGATAGATGGGGATGCGGGTCTGGGCCTGGTGGTGGCACCCTTTGCCATGCAGGTGGCCATCGATAAGGCCAAACAGGTAGGTACCGGATGGGTGAGCGTGCAAAACTCCAATCACTTCGGGATAGCAGGTTATCATGCCATGATGGCCCTGCAGCAGGATATGATCGGGATGGCCATGACCAATGCCAGTGCATTGGTAGCCCCCACATTTTCCGTGGAAAGAATGCTGGGCACCAATCCAATTGCAGTAGCGGTGCCTGCAGGAACGGAACCACCCTTTGTGGCAGATATGGCCACCACTACAGCGGCCAATGGTAAACTGGAAATCCTGCAGCGCAAGCAGGCAGAAGCGCCGCTGGGTTGGGTGCAGGACGAAAACGGACAACCCAGTACCGATGCCAATATCCTCAGGAAAAAAGGCGCCCTGCTTCCTTTGGGCAGCGATCGCGAACATGGCAGTCACAAGGGGTACGCATTGGGCAGTATTGTAGATATTTTTTCGGCTGTACTGAGCGGGGCATCTTATGGTCCCTGGGCGCCGCCGTTTCCAGCGTATGTACCCATGCCCGAAAATATGCCGGGCAAAGGGTTGGGACATTTCTTCGGCGCCATGCGCGTAGACGCGTTCCGGCCAGCCGATGAATTCAAACAGCATATGGATCAATGGATCAAGCGCTTCCGACAGGCCCAACCCGCACCAGAACAGGATCGGGTGCTGATACCGGGTGATCCGGAACGGGAAATCGAAGCAGAAAGAAGAACAGCTGGTATACCTTTGCTGGACCCCGTGGTGGAAGACCTGAAGCAAACTGGCATGCTTTTTAATATGAAAGGGTTGTAATGATTCGTTTTTTCCGATATGGTTTCCTCTTGATCGCCTGTATGGCCGTGGTAGCGCTGCATGCGCAATCCCTGCCACCGGTAAGCAAATACCTGAGCAGGAAACAATGGAACCAACTGTTTCCGAATCGGTATTCAGTTTCAAAAAACAGAGCCGGTTACGATGCGTCTGTTCCAACAAAAGATTTTTATTCCTATGACGCTTTTATTAAAGCAGCAAAACGGTTCCCCGGCTTTTTGTCAAAAGGTTCCACTGTTCAGAAAAAAAGAGAGCTGGCTGCATTCCTGGCCAATATTGCTCATGAAACCAGCGGCGGATGGGATGAAGCGCCGGGTGGCTATTTTGCCTGGGGACTTTATTTTGTAGAAGAAAAGGGCTGTTCGGGAGGATGCGACCATTACAGTGATACCACTAAAAAATTATTTCCGCCAGTTGCCGGACAATCTTATCACGGAAGGGGTCCTATTCAGTTGAGCTGGAACTATAATTATGCGCAATTCAGCAGCTTTTATTTTAAAAAGCAGCAGATTCTCTTAAACAATCCTGCTTTGCTGGTAACCGACCCGGTACTGAGTTTTGCCTCGGCCATCTGGTTCTGGATTACCCCACAATACCCCAAGCCTTCCTGCCATGAAATCATGTCTGGTAAATGGATTCCGGAAAAAAAAGACAGCATTGCCGGAAGGCTTCCCGGCTTTGGTGCAGTGATGAATGTGATCAATGGCGGCATTGAATGTGGCGGAACAAACTCGCAAAAAGCCGCATACAGATTAAATTATTACAAATATTTCTGCCGCTATTTTAAAGTGGATCCGGGTCCGGCCATAAGTTGCGAAAACCAACGCCCGTTTGGATTATAGCCTGTTAATCTCACGCAGGTAAGTTACATTTGCATTCCATATACATTTTACCAATACAAAACTGAAGGATCTTATGAAAGTTATGAAGTTCGGAGGCACCAGTGTGGGAAAGCCGGAACGTATGCACGAAGTAGCACAATTAATTACGAAAGATAATACACAGAAGATCGTTGTATTGAGTGCCCTGAGTGGCACCACCAATGCCTTGGTGGAAATCAGCAATCACCTGGCAGCAGGAGATCGCAGGGCAGCTGAAAACAGGATCGATCTGTTACTGGAACACTATAAAAATTTTATTCAGCAGCTGGTTGTTACAGAAGCCTGCAGAACAAAAGCAAATGCAGTTATCGCAGAGCATTTTGAATTTCTGCGCATCATCCTGCGCATTTCTTTCAGTGAAGCGCTGAACAAGGATATCCTGGCACAGGGCGAACTGATGAGTACCAAACTGTTTTGTGTGTATCTCGAAGAAAAAGGGATTGACCATGCATTGTTGCCAGCACTGGAATTCATGCTGATCGATGCCAACGAAGAACCACAGCTGGATATGATTAAAGTAAAACTGGCAGAACAGCTGAAACTGCATAGCGATAAAAAAATACTGGTTACCCAGGGATATATCTGCCGCAATGCCAGGGGAGAAGTAGACAACCTGAAAAGAGGCGGAAGCGATTATACTGCTTCGCTGGTAGCAGCAGCATCTCATGCAACGGTATGTGAAATCTGGACCGACATCGATGGTATGCACAACAATGATCCCCGCGTGGTATCCAAAACCGTGGCCATTGAGCAACTGAGCTTTGATGAAGCTGCGGAGCTGGCTTATTTTGGGGCCAAAATCCTGCACCCTACCTGTATCTGGCCTGCGCAGCAGGAAAATGTTCCCGTGCGTTTGCTGAATACCATGCAACCAGATGCGCCCGGTACTGTCATTACCAAGGAAGCAGGTAGTGTGGGTGTAAAAGCAGTGGCTGCCAAAGACGGCATTATAGCCATCAAGATCAAGAGCAGCAGAATGTTGCTGGCGTATGGATTCCTGCGGAAGGTATTTGAAGTGTTTGAGAAGTACAAGACCTCTATCGATATGATCACCACTTCGGAAGTGGCGGTATCCGTTACCATCGATAATGATCATTTCCTGGCGCAGATCGTAAAAGAACTGGAACCATTTGGAACCGTAGATATAGAAAAAAAGCAGACCATTGTATCAATTGTCGGAAATGAAATTGCCCAGACCGAACATGTGCTGCAGTTGCTCTTTGATGCGTTAAGAGATGTGCCTGTTACTATGGTAAGCTATGGTGGCAGCCCGCACAACATTTCTTTGCTGGTTCCCGGAAGTGAAAAAAACAAAACCCTGCAGTTGCTGAATAGCGGCTTGTTTGGATTGTAAAGCAGGTTGTAATAATCGTACTGATGCAAAAGGGTGTGTTCTTTCGAACATGCCCTTTTTGCATGAAAGGTATGAGCGGTTCAGAGAGCGTATGCAGAATAGTTAAATTGCAGACCTATTAATCAGCAACAGAATATGAATGAATTATTGAAGCAGGACGCAGCAACAGTCGGAACCTTACTCGAAAAAGTAAAACAGACCGGCGTTCAATACCTTGAGCAAATCAATGAGCGTTCTACCAATGCGCAGCAATCGGTAGTGATCAACGGCAGCCTGCAGGCAACAGGTGCCGGTGCGGAAGCAACCCTGCAGGAATTCTATCAACGTTTTGAACCGCTGATGGTTGCCGCCGGTGGCCCGCGTTACTGGGGTTTTGTAACAGGTGGCGCTACACCTGCAGCTATTGCCGGCGATTGGCTCACTACCATTTATGATCAGAACAGTTTTGCTGTGAAAGGACAGGGAGATATCTCTGCCAATATAGAACTGGAAACCATTCGCCTGCTGCTGGATCTCCTGGGCTTACCCGATGATTTTTTAGGTGGCTTTGTAACAGGTGCAACCATGTCTAATTTTACCTGCCTGGCAGTGGCCCGTCAATGGATTGGTCAACAGACCGGAAAGGATATTGCCAGGGAAGGCCTGCAGGGTCCGATACCTGTGCTTGCTGCAACACCACACTCTTCTGCCATTAAATCGCTTTCCTTACTGGGGATTGGCAGTAGCCATATCATTGATGTTCAAACGGAATCCGGTAACAGGGAGTCCATTCAAATAGCAGACCTGGAAAAACAAATAGAAGCCCTGCAGGGACAACCCTTTATCCTGGTCTCCAGCGGAGGAACGGTGAACACTGTAGACTTTGATGATTTTGTGGCCATCGCAGCGTTGAAAAAGAAACACCATTTCTGGTGGCATATTGACGCTGCATTCGGCGGCTTTGCAGCTTGTTCCAATACCCACAAACACCTCTTGCAGGGCTGGGAAGATGCAGACAGCATTACGGTGGATTGCCACAAATGGCTGAATGTTCCGTATGAGAGTGCCGTATTTCTGGTAAAGGACCGGCATCGCTTATTGCAGGTAGGAACTTTTCAAAACTCCAATGCACCCTACCTGGGAGATCCACTGGAAAATTTCAGCTTCATGAATTTTTTACCGGAGAATTCCCGCAGGCTCAAAGCCCTGCCGGCCTGGTTCACGCTGAAAGCCTATGGTAAAAACGGATACAAAGACATTGTGGAAAACTGCATTGCACTTGCACAGCAGTTGGGTGCCTACATAGCATCGAGTTCTCATTTTGAATTACTGGCTCCGGTAAGACTCAATACCGTTTGTTTTGCGCTGAAAGATGTCGCAACAGACAACGACACGGCTGCATTTTTACATGAACTGAACAGCACCGGAAAAGTATTTATGACAGCAACGGTGTACAAAGGCCAAAAAGGGATTCGGGCTGCTATAGTGAACTGGCGCAGTACTGCTGCCGACGTGGAACTGGTTATTTCACTGATGAAACAACAAGCTGCAAAGCGCTGAGCTTTTATCCATTGCTGTTGTTGCAGGTATTCGTAAATTTACAGCAATGAAGCCTTTGTTCAGAGAAAGAATCATCAACCGCATACTCAGAAGCAAATACAAAAATGCTGCTGAGAAAACATCTTATTCCGGTTATGAAATTGCCAAATCTGTTCGGGAGTTTAAGTACTACGTGCTTGCTCAGTTGAGAGACATGATCTACATTGTCATTGGTATTTTTTCTGCAGCATTTGGTCTGGAAAGTTTTTTGCTGCCCAATAGTTTTATTGATGGCGGCGCAACCGGTATTTCCCTGCTTGCGGCCCGCATGTTTCATTTGCCAGTGTATGTATTCATTGTACTGGTGAATATTCCTTTTCTGATCATGGGGCTGAATGTGATCAGCAAACAGTTTGCCATCAAAGCCAGCCTGGCTATTGTGGGCCTTGCTGTGGTGCTGGCCACGGTGCATTTTCCGGAAATAACACACGATAAACTGCTGGTAGCGGTATTCGGTGGTTTCTTTCTGGGTGCAGGAATCGGGTTGTCTGTAAGAGGTGGCGGTGTACTGGACGGTACGGAAGTGCTGGCTATTCACCTGAGCAGGAAGTTCGGCACCACCATTGGCGATATCATCACACTGATCAATATCATCATTTTTTCTGCTGCTGCTTATCTGCTGTCGATGGAAACGGCCTTGTATTCCATGCTCACTTACCTGGCAGCATCCAAAACGCTCGACTTTATTATTGTGGGTGTGGAAGAATACACCGGTGTAACGATTGTATCTGTTCACAGCGACAAAATCCGGTCCATGATTATAGATGTACTGGGCCGTGGCGTTACTGTATACCGGGGTAAGCGCGGATTTGGCAAGCACGGTCATACACACGAAACCGATATTGTATACACGGTAATCACCAGGCTGGAAATCAGCAAGCTCAATGGCGAAATTGCCAAGATAGATCCCAATGCTTTTGTGGTGATGAACAGCATCAAAGATACCCGGGGCGGTATGATTAAGAAACGGGACATTCACTAAGGCTGCCTGAAATAAAAAAAGCGGGGAGGCCCCCGCTTTTCAAAGTGTTGTTGCAACTATTTAAACAATCAGCAACGCATCTCCATAGCTGAAGAAACGATACTTGTCTTTAATGGCTTTCTTGTAAGCTTCAATAGCCAGATCGTATCCTGCAAAAGCACAGGTCATAATCAACAGGCTGGTTTTTGGCAGGTGGAAATTGGTCACCAAGCTGTCTGCTACGTTGAAATTATAAGGAGGATGAATAAAATGGTTGGTCCATCCTTCGCTGGGCTTCAGCAATTTTTGTGCAGTAAAGCTGCTTTCCATGGCACGCATGGTGGTGGTGCCGATAGAGCAGATGCGGTGACCGTTTTGCTTGGCCTTGTTCACGATATCGCAGGCCTGCTGATCAATTGCATAGTACTCTGCATCCATTTTATGTTTGCTCAGGTCTTCCACTTCAATCGGACGGAATGTACCCAATCCGGTATGGAGGGTTACTTCAGCAAAACGAATACCCTGAATTTCGCAACGTTTGATCAATTCCTTGCTGAAGTGCAAACCGGCTGTAGGGGCTGCAACCGCACCTTCGTGCTTGGCATACACCGTTTGGTATCTTTCCTTGTCTTCATCATCGGGCTTGCGCTTGATGTATTTAGGTAGCGGTGTTTCACCTAAGAATTCCAGCATTTTTTTAAAGCTCTCATCGTCGTCGTCCCATAAGAAACGAATGGTACGTCCCCTGCTGGTAGTGTTGTCTATTACTTCGGCAACCAGTTCTTCGTTGTCTCCAAAATAAAGTTTGTTTCCCACACGGATTTTTCTTGCGGGGTCAACAATTACATCCCATAAGCGGTTGGGCTTGTTGAGTTCGCGCAATAAGAATACTTCAATTTTAGCGCCGGTCTTTTCTTTACGGCCATACATTCTTGCAGGAAACACCTTGGTGTTGTTTACTACAAATACGTCTTTATCGTCGTAGTATTCCAGGATATCCTTGAAATGACGATTCTCCATATGCCCACTTTTTCGATCAACAACCATCAAACGGCTGTCTTCTCTTCTTTTGGTGGGATTCTGGGCAATGAGGTTCAGTGGAAGGTCAAACTTGAACTGGGATAATTTCATGTAACTAATCTGTTTTAAGATGATAGCCACATTCAGTTGGCCGGCCCGCGGCTGCGGGTGACGATAACTTCATGTTACGGCATGAATTTTTAGAGGCGCAAAGTTACGAAATTAAACCGAATTGCTCCGGATTGAATAAACCGGGCGTAATATATTGATAATCAAAGGGCGTTTTGGAGGATTCCCTACCATGCAGAGGGTATAGGACGGAGATCCCGGACGGCTATTTTTGACCTTTAAATGATGATTATGAAAAAAATATCCGTTGTGTTTCTGGTGCAGGGCTTACTTTTTCTTGCATTGTTCAGCCGTATCCAGGCGCAAACGCTTCCTGCGGACTATCTGTATCCTGTGCTTGTAAATGGCAAATTGGGCTATATCAATAATAAGGGCGAATTACAGATCAAAGCCAGCCTAAACAAACAGGCCTCCTATGAACTTGAAAATGTAAAAACACCTTTCATTATTGTAAAGAATGGCACTGAAACAGGCTTGTACAGCAGAAAAGCCCAAAAAATGATCCTCGATACAAAGTATAAAAACATACTGGTAGATGAAACGGTGAAGCGCATTAAAGTCGGATTGGGCGGAGGCTTCTTTAATACCCTCTATGGCTATGTTGATTATGATGGTAAACAGGTGATACCGATGGAGTATAAAACACAGCTGCTGGCGGGTGGTTACCGGTTCAGAGAGGGTTTATGGTGTTTTGAGAAAGATGGCAAGCAGGGGTATATGGACCCCAATGGAAATATAGTGATTGCACCGCAGTTTGAATCTGCAAGTGATTTTACCAACGGAATGGCATTTGTGCAGAAACCCGGTGAATCCCTCTATGGTTACATCGATCAAAAAGGTAATTACCTGATCAAGCCGCAGTTTTATGATGCAGGTGCGTTTGATGAGAACGGATTTGCATTGGTGCGGTTGAATAATAATAATGCCCCACAGAGCATCATCGACCGAAAGGGAAAGCTGGTGGTAAAAGGAATTCCGCATCCTGCACAGGAAGATGGTTTTGGCGGCAATGTTCATTTCTCCAGCGGGCTGGCACTTGTAAAAGATACGGTCAGCAAGAAATATGGTTATGTAGACCACTCAGGTAAACTGGCTATCCCCGTGCAGTTCAGTTCTGCAGAGGAATTTACCAAAGAGGGCCGGGCCCTGGTCAGTATCGGTGGTCTGCTCGATGGGAAAGGATTGTTTGGCAAAATGCTGGGGGCCAAATGGACATTCATTGATACAAAGGGTACGCCGTTGATGCCTTATTTCAGAGCTGATGAAGTGAGCCGTTTTTCAGAAGGACTGTGCGCTGTAAAATTCAATGGATTATGGGGATTTATAAACGGGAAGGGCGAAGTGGTGGTTGAGCCGCAATGGACAGAGCGCCCGGGTCTTTTTGAAGGAGGTATTGCCCGGGTGATGATGAAATCTGAAGCAAAAAGTGATCAGTCGTTCAGTGCGGATGTGGAGCTTGGGTACATCAACCAGCAGGGACAGTACATCTGGCGTTTGCAGAAATAAGCAGGCATTGATTTAACCAATAATACCCCGGGGGATGGCGGCAATCAGTTGTTGGGTATAAGCTTCCTTCGGATGATAATACACTTCGGATGCTTCGCCGGACTCCACGATTTTGCCTTTCTGCATCACGAGTATCCGGTCGCTGATGTATCGCACCACCGAGAGGTCGTGCGAAATAAACACAGCGGTAAAGCCGAATTCGGCCTTCAGGTCGTTGAGCAGGTTCAGTACCTGGGCCTGCACACTTACATCCAGTGCAGACACGCTTTCGTCGCAGATCACAAAAGAAGGGTTCAGTGCAAGGGCACGGGCAATCACGATTCGCTGCCGCTGACCTCCGCTGAATTCATGTGGATATCGTTGATAGTGTTCGGGCAACAGGTTCACTTTTTCCAGCAGGTGCACCACTCTGTCTCTTGCTTCATTTTTGTCCCTAACCAGCTGGTGCACGAGGAGGGGCTCTGCAATGGCTTCTCCGATACACATCCTGGGATTGAGGGAAGAATAAGGGTCCTGGAAAATGATCTGCATTTCTCTGCGCAGTTTTTTCAGGGTAGCGGCGTTGGCCTTTGTTAGATCTGTACCCTTATACATCACCTGACCATCTGTGGCGGGTATCAGCTGTAGCAGGGTTCTGCCGAGGGTGCTTTTTCCGCAACCGGATTCTCCCACCAGGCCCAGTGTTTCACCCGGATAAATATCGAAACTTACATCATCCACGGCCCTGGTAAATTCCAGGGTTTTTCCAAGAAAGGATTTTTTGGTGGGAAAAAGTACCCGGAGATTTTTTACGGAAACCAGTGGCTCCCTTGCTGTAACCGGCTTGTCCGTTTGAACGGGAACTGTTTGCTGGTTCACGGATGCGCTGGTCTTGGGTTGCACCGGGTTCATTATCATCGATCCATTTCCGTCCTCCTGCATAAAATCACTCACTACGGGCAATCGTTCTCCTTTGGGATGCAATACCGGCCTGCATGCCAGCAGGGCCCTGGTATACGGGTGCTGTGGCTGCCGGAACAACGCTTCGGTGGCGTTTTCTTCCACTAGTTGTCCCTTGTAGAGTACCACCACCCGGTCTGCAATTTCGGCCACCACGCCCAGGTCGTGGGTGATGAATATCACGCCCATTTCCTGTTCCAGCTGTAAGTACCGGATCAGTTGCAGAATATTTTTCTGAACAGTTACGTCCAGCGCAGTTGTAGGTTCGTCGCAGATCAGCAATTCCGGTTCGCAGCTGATGGCCATGGCAATCATGACCCTTTGTTTCTGGCCACCACTGATCTGGTGCGGGTACCTGTTGAATATGCCTGCCGGATCGGGCAGCTGCACTTTTTCAAAAAGCGCTATGGTCCTGGCTTTTGCGGCTGCGGGATCCAGTTTTAAATGGGTGCTGATGGCTTCCATGACCTGGAAACCACAGGTGAGTACCGGGTTCAGCGAGGTCATGGGTTCCTGAAAAATCATGGCAATCTTATTGCCCCTCAATACCTCCATGGTTTCCCGGGAGGCCCGGAGCAGGTCACCGGTCTGGTTTCCCTGCGTAAACAGGATGGAACCTTGCGTGTACTTTGCCGGCGGACTTGCAAGCAGTCCCAGGATAGACAGGGAAGTAATGGATTTTCCGGAGCCGGATTCGCCCACAATGGCAACCGTTTCGCCTTTGTTTACCCGGATGTCAATGTGCTGCAAGGCAGGCTTCAATCCTTCCGGGCCCTGAAAAGAAATACAGAGATCGTTGATCTGTAAAAGGGTTGCTGACATATCGTCCACAAGTTAAGCGGATTTAACAATCAGGTGCGTAATTTTTACACTTTCATTCGCTTTATTGAAATGGTTTCACCTAATTTTGCCAACACGTTTATTGAAACGCATTTTCTGGCTAAATACATCGTAATGATTCGACAATCCTGGTGGAAAATATTGGCATTTAGTTTATTGCTCTACACCTGTGTTTACGGCTTCTATGTAAAAGTGCCAAAACTGGATGATCGAATGCAGGAATCCATCCGGAATTTCTTCTTCCACGTACCCATGTGGTTTGGGATGATGATCCTGTTGCTGGTGTCGCTGATCTATGCCATCCGTCACCTCAAAAATCCTACCATTAAGAACGACGCATATTCTTCTGCCTATGCAGCTACCGGAATCATTTTTGGTATGCTGGGGCTGGTAACCGGCGCTATCTGGGCCAACTACCAGTGGGGCAGCCCCTGGAGCGGAGATCCCAAACAAAACGGGGCCGCCATTGCCATGCTGATTTATCTGGCATACTTTGTATTGCGGGGCAGTATGAACGACGAAGAAAAGAAAGCACGGATTGGTGCTGTCTATAACATTTTTGCCTTTTTTATGCTTTTCCCAACCTTATGGATTCTGCCCCGTTTAACGGAGTCACTGCATCCGGGCGGACAAGGCAGTGAAGGTAATCCGGGTGTGAATGGAAAGGACCTGGATATTCAGATGCGCCTGGTATTTTATCCTGCCGTGATTGGCTGGACCTTACTGGGGGTATGGATCAGTACGCTGAAGATCAGGTACACATTATTGGCCGAGCAAAAATTATCCAATGAATAAGTTCAAACATTATATGCTGCTCACGGCGGCTTTTCTTGTTAGTGCATCAGCACGTGCTCAGGAGGTTCCTCCGGCCGATCTGATGCGCAGCAACGGAAAAATATTTGTGGTAATGGCAGTGGTGGTTACCATCCTGGTAGGCCTCATCATTTACGTTGCTGCCATCGACCGTAAAATAACCCGTCTCGAAAAAGGAGAGACGGCTAAATAGTAGTCAAATTCACGATTGTAAAAAACCTATAAATTGATTGCCAATGTCAAATCAACATGAGTACAGCTTTTTTCAGAGTG
The DNA here is from genome assembly GCA_028687975.1 of Sediminibacterium sp. Taxonomy (GTDB): domain Bacteria; phylum Bacteroidota; class Bacteroidia; order Chitinophagales; family Chitinophagaceae; genus Sediminibacterium. Next base: position 18,938 of record JAQTZD010000007.1, on the reverse strand, counting down.
TTGAAAAAAGTTTTGAAAAGGCGACTAAGTTTACCAAATGGGAAAAGGGTCTGCTCGAACAAATCAAGGCATGTAACAGTATTTACAGCATGCGTTTTCCTGTAAAAATGGACGACGGTAGAATTGAAGTAATTGAAGCATATCGTGTGCAGCATTCTCAGCACAAATCTCCCTGCAAGGGCGGTATCCGTTTCAGTGATGCCGTTAACCAGGACGAAGTAATGGCACTTGCCTCTTTGATGACTTACAAATGTGCTATTGTAAACGTTCCGTTTGGTGGTGCAAAAGGTGGTATCAAAATCAACCCCCGTCAGCACAGCGTATACGAACTCGAAAAAATTACCCGTCGTTATACCAGCGAACTGGTGAAGAAAAATTTCATCGGACCCGGCATCGACGTTCCTGCTCCGGATTACGGAACCGGCGAACGCGAAATGGCCTGGATCGTGGATACCTATGCTTCCCTGAAGCCAGGTGATATAGACGCTGCAGGTTGTGTAACCGGTAAGCCAATTTCACAAGGTGGTGTACGCGGAAGAAGAGAAGCCACCGGTTTGGGTGTTTTCTTTGGTATCAGAGAAGTTTGTAACATGCCGGATGTAATGAAGCGTTTGGGCCTGACCACCGGAGTGGAAGGCAAGCGCGTAATTGTGCAGGGTATGGGTAACGTGGGTTACCACTGCGCTAAGTTCTTCCGTGAGCATGGTTCCAAAGTAATTGCGATTGCAGAATACGAAGGTGCCATATACAATGCAGATGGTTTGAACGAAGAAGAAGTATTCCAGCACAGAAAAGCAACCGGATCTATCCTGAACTTCCCCGGTGCTACCAACCTGGCGAAGAGCAGCGATGCACTGGAAACAGAATGTGATATCCTGATCCCTGCTGCATTGGATAATGTGATCAACGGAAGCAATGCTGACCGCGTAAAAGCGAAAATCATCGGAGAAGCTGCGAATGGACCATTAACACCTGAAGCGGATGAAGTATTTGCGAAGAAAGGTATCCTGGTTGTACCAGATATGTACCTGAACGCAGGTGGTGTAACCGTATCTTATTTTGAGTGGTTGAAAAACCTGAGCCACGTTCGTTACGGTCGTTTGGAAAAGCGTTTCACCGAAAACATGAACGGAAATATCCTGGAGCAGATTGAATCCCTGACCGGCAAGAAAGTATCTGATGCTGAGCGTAAAGTGATTCAGCATGGTCCTGAAGAAGTGGATTTGGTACACAGTGGTCTGGAAGAAACCATGATCTCTGCAACCCGCGAAATCATGGACATCTGGCACAGCAATCCGGAAATTCCTGATATGCGTACCGCAGCTTATGTATGTGCCATCAACAAGGTGGGTACTTCTTATGCTGAACTGGGAATCTTCCCTTAATCGGTTCAATTTCCGGTTATCCGGAACTATATATTTTATCCGGGAGCAGGCAACTGCTTCCGGATTTTTTATGAAATGTAGTCGGGAATGACAGATTCGTTAACAACCTGATTTGCCTGCACGCCAAAGCAATGCGTGTAGTGTCCGTTGGTGATGACCATATAACTGGTTTGTACCACCGAGTAATACGCCAACAATTGTTTGATCACTGCTTCGGTCAGCGGTACATTTTGCTCCTTGCATTCAATAATCATCCAGGGTTTGCTGTTTTGGTACACCAGGATATCGAAGCGCTTTTTCATTTCGCCCACCAGGATTTCTTTTTCTACCGCAATCAGAGAGGGTGGATATTTTTTAACCTGTACCAGGTAGTTGAGGAAATTTTGCCGGACCCATTCTTCGGGCGTCAGTTTTACCCACTGTTTCCTGATTTCATCAAAGATCTGTTCTTTGCTTGCGGCTCCTTTTATTTTAGGCTGGTATTCCGGGTACTGTATAATCATGCAGGCTTTGTAAAAATGAGTGAACAAGTGTTCCGGTTGGCCGGGCCGTAAAAATAAGGAATGCAGGCATCAGCAGCATGGAATACCGGTTGATAGATTATTTTTTTTTGTATATTTACAGATTAACCATCGGACAACGACCCCGTTAGGGCGTCCGGAATGATCCCGTCAGATACGCTCTTTCAGCAGGTTGTCCGTGTACAAAGCATAGTAGTATGAAAACGAAAGAGGAAATTGTAAACAACTGGTTGCCCAGGTACACTGGCGAAAAACTGGAAAATTTTGGCAAGTATATTCTGCTGACCAACTTCAGCAATTATGTAACCATGTTTGCGAAGTGGAACAATGTGAAAGTGGTAGGATTAGACAGGTCCATGCAATGCGCCACTGCAGAGGGTATTACCATCATCAATTTTGGAATGGGTAGCCCGGGAGCTGCCACCATCATGGATTTGCTTACTGCCATTGAACCCGAAGCGGTGTTGTTTCTCGGAAAATGCGGAGGCCTGAAGAAAAGAAATAAACTGGGCGACCTGATTTTACCCATCGGCGCCATACGGGGAGAAGGTACTTCCAACGACTATTTTCCACCCGAAGTGCCTGCCATGCCTGCATTTGCGTTGCAGAAAGCCATATCTACCACCATCCGCGATTACAAAGTAGACTATTGGACCGGTACTGTGTACACCACCAACAGAAGGGTATGGGAACACGATGATGCTTTTAAGGAATACCTGACCAAGGTAAGGGCCTATGCCATTGATATGGAAACAGCCACCATCTTTACCGTGGGCTTTTACAATAAAATACCAACCGGCGCCTTATTGCTGGTAAGTGATCAGCCCATGATACCGGAAGGGGTAAAAACGGAAGCCAGCGACAAAGAGATTACCGCTCAGTATGTGGAAAGACACCTGAAAATTGGGGTAGATTCCCTGAAACAGCTGATCAGCAACGGCCTGACCGTTCGCCACCTGCGGTTCTGATTTTACGGCATCAGTCTTTCCATAGAAAAGGGAAAAGGATATATGCCAGGGCAATGATCATCAGGTCCAGCCCGCCGAGCATGGCGACCATATTCCACCAGCCATCCTGTATTACAGAAGAAAAGGCAGAAGAAGTGATCTTCATCAGCAGTAGCAACTGTGGAATGATGATCGGAAAGCCCATGATGGCCATCAGGGCGGCCTGTTGCTGTGCTTTGGCGGCAATCGCAGCCAGGAACGTAAATACCAGGCTCAGGCTAATACCTCCCAGCATACTGATGAGGATGAATTCCATCATTTTGGTGATGGGGTTACCCAATAAGAGCGTGAATACCCCCAGGCTCAGCAGGTTCATCAGTAACATTAGAACGGCATTGAACAGCAGCTTCGATAAAATGAAATCGGTGGGTCCTGCAATGGAATAGAAGTAGAGCATCCTGCCCCTGCTGTCTTGCAGAAAGCTTTTGGCCACCGCATTGATGCACACAAAGAGTTGCAATACCCAAAATAACCCGTTCCATACCTTGTCTTCAGGTTGCCCCATGGAGAGGTATACCACAAAAGTGGTGGAGGCGATATAGAGTAAAACTCCATAAAACGTATACTGCTGACGGGCTTCCAGCAAAAAATCTTTACGGATCAGGGATAGTATGGTAGTTCTGCTATTCATGGGCGCAGTTTCTGCAGCGGGGTTCGTAGGTTTCCTTTTCTCCCAGTAATACCTGCCCCTTTGTAGCTGTTTTCCGGTAGGAGATATTGGCAATGCTGCCGCATTTTACACAAATTGCATGCAGTTTGGTAATATAGTCTGCAGTAGCCAGCAGGTTGGGCATCTGACCAAAAGGTTTGCCCTGGTAATCCATATCGAGCCCGGCTACAATCACCCGAACCCCCCTCAGGGCCAGGGTTTCACAAACATTTACCACTTCCTGATCAAAAAACTGGGCCTCATCAATCCCCACCACATCCACGTCCTGTGCCATCAGCAAAATGGTCTGGGAATTATCAATGGGGGTGGAGGCAATGGCATTGGAATCGTGGCTCACTACTTTGGTTTCGTCGTAACGCACGTCTATGGCAGGTTTAAAGATTTCCACCCTCAGGTTGGCAATCCTGGCCCTTTTCAGCCTGCGGATCAGTTCCTCTGTTTTTCCACTGAACATACTCCCACAGATTACTTCAATCCATCCCCTTCGCTCTCCCCGCAAGTTTGGCTCTATAAACATCCTGCAAAATAAATTATAAGTTTTAGCGTTAGTTACTCAATTACGATCGCTCATTTGGTAACTCCCCAAAAGTATCATATCCTATGGAAAGAGTGGGCACTTTAATTAATAAATTGAAAGATCAGTTCGACCAACAGGCTGATCCGGAAAAACTGGCGCAAACAGCCCAGTTGATCCTGGCGGAGCTTCAATATAAAAGAAGCGCCGAACAGGTCAGAAGCGGGGTGTCTGTACAAATGCCAACCGTGTTGGTTGCCAACACAGTATCCGAAACTCCTTCCTCTCCTGAATCCATGCCTGCCTATGTTCCTCCGGTAAAACCGGCTCCCAAAAAAGAAGACCTCTCCGGCTGGTTGTTCGATACGCCGGTTGAAATACCTACACTGGTACACCAGGATTATGTTGCTGCCGCCGGTGCGGTTCCGATCAATGAGGCCATTGGTACAAAAAGACCCGAGTTGAACGACCAGCTGAAAGAAGAACGGGTAGAAGTGGCCTCCAAACTGGAGGAAACCCCTATCCGCGATTTGAGAAAAGCCATCAGCGTAAACGACCGGTACCTGTTTACCCACACCTTGTTCCGGGGCGACGAAAACATGTATGAGCGCAGCATCAAAACCATTAACGGCTTCTCCATTTATCCCGAGGCGCAATACTGGATTCAGCGCGAATTAAAAGTGAAACTGGGCTGGTCCGAAAATCATGAGGCCGTGAAACTCTTCGATCACCTGATCAGGCGCAGGTTTTCCTGAATATACTTCAACACTTTGGCGGTAGCGCCTGCATGGTTGCGCACATAATTTCTTGCGGCAGTTCCTGCTATGGATCTTTTTTCTTTGTGGACCAGCAGATCGTTGATGATCTCTTCCAGTTCTACCACATCCAATGCTGTGAATGCAGCGCCGGCGTCAATCAAATCAATGGCTTCCAGGTATTTTTCGTAAACAGGTCCGAATACCACCGGCACGCCGTAAACGGCAGCTTCCAGGGTATTGTGTATGCCATCGTCTGTAAATCCACCACCGATAAATGCAATATGTGCATAGTGATACAAGCTGCTGAGCATACCCATGTTGTTGATGATCAGCGACCGGACCTGTTCGGGCGGGTTGCCCTGTTCAAAAGCCGCCAGGTATTCGCTGTAAAGCATGGCATCGGGATAGTACCGGATACATTCTTCCAGCCGGTCGGGCTGGATATCGTGCGGGGCAACAACCATGCGCAGTTCCTTGTGTTGTATGGCCAGATGATGCAGGGCTTTGTCGTCTTCGCTCCAGGTACTGCCGGCCACAATGGTGGTGTGTGCCGCACAGAAATGCGTGATGGCCGGGTACTCCCGGAACTGGTGTGCAATATCAATTACCCGGTCGAAGCGGGTGTCTCCCGAAACCGTGGTGCGGTTGCCGTATCCAACAGAGTCCAGCAGTTTTTTAGAATGTTCATCCTGCACAAAGAACTGGGTAAAATAGGAAAGCATGTTCCGGTAAAAACCGCCATAGCTGCGGAAAAACAACTGATCCGGACGGAATATGCCCGATACCAGCAGCGTAGGAATCTGCCTTTCCTTTAACATGGAAAGATAAAAATGCCAGAACTCGTATTTGATGAAAATGGCCAGCTGCGGTTTTACCAGCAGCAGGAACTGACGGGCATTGCTGTGGCTGTCCATGGGCAGATAAGTTACATAATCGGCAATGGGATGGTTTTTTCTGACCAGGTATCCCGAAGGAGAAAAAAAACTGACCAGTAAACGATGAGAAGGGTATTCTTTTTTCAGGGCAGTTGCCACCGGTAAACCCTGTTCAAACTCGCCCAGCGAGGAGCAGTGCATCCAGATCACCGGGGCTTTGGAAGCAGCTGCAAACTTGCTCAATCCGACAAACACATCCTGTCTGCCCCTGATCCATTCTTTTGCTTTTGGATTGAATGGGGCAATTACCCTGGCGCCAATCGGATAAAGTGCAATAAACAGTCTGTAGAACAACTTCATCGCCTGCAAAGGTACGGCTGTTACATCCAGTATTGGCCGAATGTCCAAATTCTTTCTTGACCTTTTTTATGCTAATTTTGCACCATATAAAAATCGACTTATGCGGCCTATCCAGATGGTAGACACCAAAACCCAGTATTTGCATATCAAAGAAGCAGTAGACCAGGCCATTCACGAAGTATTGGATTCAGCGGCATACATCAATGGAAAAGCAGTTCAGGAATTCAGTGCAGCCCTCGGCAGCTACCTGAATGTAAAGCATACCATCCCCTGCGCCAACGGCACCGATGCCTTGCAGATTGCCATGATGGCACTGGGATTGCAGCCGGGAGATGAAGTGATCACTCCTTCCTTTACCTATATCGCCACAACCGAAGTAGTAGCTTTACTAAAGCTTACACCTGTATTTGTGGAAGTGGATCCTAAAACTTTCTGCATAGATCCGGAATCTGTGCGCAAAGCCATTACGCCCAAAACAAAGGCGATTGTGCCGGTACACCTGTACGGACAGGCAGCGCCCATGGAAGCCATTCTGCAGATTGCCAAAGAACACAATCTCTATGTAATCGAAGACAATGCACAGGCCATTGGCTGCGACTATACATTCTCTGATGGTACCAAAAAGAAGACCGGCACCATCGGTGATATCGGCGCTACTTCTTTTTATCCATCCAAAAATCTGGGTGCATACGGCGATGGCGGCGCCATCTTTACCAACAACGACGAACTGGCTCATAAAATGAAGATGATTGCGAATCACGGCCAGCAAAAAAGATATTACCACGAAGTGGTGGGATGCAATTCCAGACTGGATTCTATTCAGGCAGCCATATTGAATATCAAGCTGAAACGCCTGGACGAATACAATGCAGCACGCAGGGCAGTCGCAGCACATTACGACCGGGCCTTTGCCAACAACCCCAAAATTACTACACCCTATGTGGCGCCTTACAGCACGCATGTGTACCACCAGTACACTTTGCAACTGAATGGTGTGAACAGGGATGGACTGAATGAATACCTGGCAAGCAAAAAAATTCCATCCATGATCTACTATCCTGTGCCGGGGCACAAGCAGGATATGTTTGCTTCTTTTGGATTACCCAAGCTGGATATGCAGGTGACCGATCAGCTAACAGCTGCGGTGATCTCCTTGCCGGTACATACCGAAATGGACGATGAACAACTGAATTATATCTGTACTGAAGTTTTAAATTACGTAAATCAATAAATCATGAGAATTGCTGTAGTCGGAACCGGCTATGTAGGATTGGTAACCGGAACCTGTTTTTCTGAAACCGGTAACAAAGTTACCTGCATCGACATAGATCAATCCAAAGTAGATAAATTGTCTGGCGGCGAAATTACCATTTACGAACCCGGACTGGAAAAAATATTTCTTCGGAATTTGAAAGAAGGCCGTTTGAAGTTTACCACCAATCTGGCCGAAGGGGTAAAGGATGCAGAAATCATATTTCTGGCATTGCCTACACCTCCCGGAGAAGGCGGCGCAGCTGACCTGCGTTATGTACTGGGCGTAGCCAAAGACCTGGGTAAGATACTGACGGATTATAAAGTGATTGTAGATAAAAGCACGGTTCCGGTAGGAACAGCGGATAAAGTACATGCAGCCATTGCAGAAAATTTCAAAGGGGAATTTGATGTGGTGAGCAATCCGGAATTCCTGCGCGAAGGAGTTGCTGTAGACGACTTCATGAAACCCGACCGCGTGGTAGTGGGAACCTGTTCCGAGCGGGCCAAGAAAGTGATGTCCGATTTGTATGCGCCATTTGTTCGCCAGGGAAATCCGGTGATCTTCATGGACGAAAAATCTGCCGAGTTAACCAAGTATGCAGCCAATTCTTTCCTGGCAACCAAAATATCTTTCATGAACGAGATTGCACAGCTCTGTGAAAGACTGGGCGCCGATGTAGATATGGTCAGAAGAGGAATCGGAAGTGATGATCGCATTGGTAAGCGCTTTTTATTTCCCGGTATCGGATATGGTGGCAGCTGCTTTCCCAAAGATGTACAGGCGCTGATCATGAGTGCGGAAGAAGTAAACTACGACTTCAAGATTCTGAAATCAGTAGAAGCGGTGAACGATGCACAAAAGCTGCACCTGATGCCGAAAATCCTGAAATATTTCAACGGCGATATCAGGGGCAAACATTTTGCATTGTGGGGACTGGCTTTCAAACCCAATACAGATGATATCCGCGAAGCGCCAGCCCTGTACCTGATTGATGCATTAACCGAACTGGGTGCAACCGTAACCGCATTTGATCCGGAAGCCATGCCGAATGTGAAGAAAACCATCGGCGATAAAATTCAGTATGCAGAGAACCAGTACAAAGCGCTGGAAAAAGCTGATGCACTGATCATTGCAACGGAGTGGAGCGAATTCAGAACACCGGATTTTGAACAGATCAACAGCATCCTGAAAGGCAAAGCCATCTTCGACGGAAGAAACCTGTTTGATGTTAAATTTATTACCGACATGGGCTACCATTACGAAAGTGTGGGCCGCAAATAAACTGCTATGGCAAAGAAACGCATACTGATTACCGGTGCAGCCGGATTCCTCGGTTCCCATCTCTGCGATCGTTTTATCCGTGAAGGATATCACGTCATTGCAATGGACAACCTGATCACCGGAGATCTGCGCAACATAGAACACCTGTTTAAACTGGAAGAGTTTGAGTTTTATCACCACGATGTAACCAAGTTCATCCATGTACCGGGCCACCTGGATTATATCCTGCATTTTGCTTCTCCTGCAAGTCCGATTGATTATTTAAAGATCCCGATTCAAACCCTGAAAGTGGGTGCATTGGGAACGCATAACTGTCTGGGTCTTGCTAAAGCAAAAGGCGCCAGAATGCTGGTAGCCTCTACCAGTGAAGTGTACGGAGATCCGCTGGTGCATCCGCAAACAGAAGAATACTGGGGCAATGTAAACCCGGTAGGACCAAGGGGTGTGTACGACGAAGCCAAACGATTCATGGAATCCATCACCAGGGCTTATTATACTTTTCATGGTGTAGAAACCAGGATCATTCGCATCTTCAACACTTATGGTCCAAGAATGCGACTGAACGACGGAAGGGCATTGCCTGCATTCATCGGACAGGCACTGCGTGGAGAAGACCTGACCGTATTTGGAGACGGCAGTCAGACCCGTTCCTTCTGTTATGTAGACGACCTGATCGAAGGCATCTACCGTTTGCTGATGAGCGACTATACCATGCCGGTGAATATTGGCAACCCCAATGAAATTACCCTGAAGGACTTTGCAGAAGAAGTACTGAAGTTAACAGGCTCCTCTGTTAAGATAGTATACAAGCCATTGCCGGTAGACGATCCAAAACAACGTCAGCCGGATATTACCAAGGCCAGGGAACTGCTGGGCTGGGAACCCAAAGTAGATCGTGCGGAAGGTTTGAAAAGGACTTATGAGTATTTCAAATCGCTGCCGAAAGAAGAATGGTCTAAGCAACCGAAAGAATTTTATTCAGGAAAATAATTTGTATGAAGCCAATTGTTGTAGTAACAGGAAAGAACGGACAGCTGGGTTGGGAGTTGCAGCAATTGGCTTCCTCTTTTGAAAGCAGGTACGAGTTTATTTTTGCAGACCGGACCATGCTGGATTTTTCACAGCCCGAAACCATTGCACCTTTTATTGCGCAATATCGTCCGCAGTATGTATTGAACTGTGCGGCCTATACCGCAGTAGACAAAGCAGAATCGGAGCAACTGGAAGCTATGACCATCAACGGAATTTCCGTGGGAGAACTGGCAACCGCCTGTGAGCAGCATCATTGTAAACTGATCACCATTTCCACGGATTATGTATTTGACGGGAATGGTACCTGCCCCTACCAACCCGATACACCCACCGATCCGGTGAACTATTATGGCTACTCAAAATGTATCGGCGAGCAATTGGCGCAAAAGAACAATCCTTCCTCCATCATTGTAAGAACCTCCTGGGTATATAGCGTGCATGGTCATAACTTTGTGAAGACCATGTTGCGGTTAATGAAGGAGCGTCCTGAATTAAAAGTGGTGAGTGATCAGGTGGGTTCACCTACCTATGCCGCCGACCTCGCAGCAGCGCTGATGCAGATCGTGGAAGAAGACCAACGGGGAAACCATCATTCAGGAATTTATCATTACAGCAATACAGGAGTGATTTCCTGGTACGAATTTGCAGTGGCCATCCGGGATATGGCAAAGCTTGCCACCCAGGTATTACCAATACCCGGAACAGCTTATCCTACACCGGCGAGCAGACCTGCCTATTCGGTAATGGAAACGGCTAAAGTAAAGGCCGATTTTGGGATAATTTTAAAGCCCTGGGAGGAAAGCCTGGCGCAATGTTTGAAGCAGCTTTTATAAGAGTTGCCCGTAAAAAGATAAAATCCTTTCTTATGAAAAAGACATTTGTAGTTCTCCTGGCATTGGTTACCGTAGTAATTGTAATGAATGCCTGCGATCAGTCCGGATCCAAAGAGGCAGCTATACTGGAAAGCTATCGCTTAAAAGGAGATTCCATCACCACCACCACACAGCAAACCATTTTTAAAAACCTGACCAGCGCGGTAGACAGCGGCGGCCTGGTATATGCCATAGATTTTTGCAACAAGAATGCCATGCGCATCACCGATTCCCTGTCTCAGCTGGCAGGATCAAAAATTGAACGGTTGACCAACCGGAACCGCAATCCGCTGAACCGGATCAAAGAAGAAGGAGACCGGGTGATCTGGGAACATTTTCAAAGCCATGGAGATGGTAATCTGGATGATACCCTGATACATACCAGCGACAGTTATACTTATTACAAGCCCATTCGTATAGCCATGCCAACCTGCCTCAACTGTCATGGCAAAAAAGACAAGGACCTGGATCCGCTGGTAGCCAAAGTGATTGCAGAAAAATATCCGCAGGATCTGGCAACCGGTTACCAGATGAATGATCTGCGCGGAATCTGGAAGATCACTTTCCGAAAGTAATTACCTGTAACACAATTTTCCATCCCTTGTCGGTAGCCTGCCAGAACCGGAAGTACCCATCTTTCTTTCCATTCAATTCTGTAATGCCATAGGTAACAGCCGATTGCTGATCGGCTGCAAACTGACCATCTGCGGGAATTAGCTGTGCATTGGCGGGAAATGATTTTGTAAAACGATCAATGGCATTTGCGCCCTGCATGGGATAATGGCCGGAAAGGTTGAAAATGGTTGCTGCAGTGCAAACTTTACCCCAATAGCTTTTCCCGTTAGCCTTTAAACCGTTGTTGAAATCGATATCAAGTTGTATGGCACTGTCCGGAGCTGCGGATAAATTTTTGCTTTTTTGTTGTAAGGAGATTACCTGTACGTTCTTGGGATGATTGCTTGGTGCTGGTACTTCAATGCCCAGATCTACCAGGAATTTCCATTCACCGGCATTGTTCTTTTTCCATACAGTAGCATATTGTCCAAAGCCTAATACAGCAGCTGTATCGGAGAGATGCTGCTTCAGCTGGTAAGGGCCGGTAGTAAAACCAAAATCACCCGCATCATTCAAACCGGCAATCGCAGGTCCCCAAATCAGTTTCATCGGACTCTCGGGCATCCTGCTCCAGAAACGTTTGGCATTCAGTGCATTACCTCTTGCAAAAACCACTGCACTGGAATCCATGTATTGCAGGAATGCAGATTTGGTAGAATGCATCAGGGCATGCGAGGCAAAGCTTCGCTCTGCACTGATCACTGGATCAGTGTTTTGTGCAGTAGTGCTGTTTAATATACATGCGGATAACACAAGGGCAATGAAGGCTTTCATGTAAGTTCGATTTTGTGCCGAATATAAGTGAGGAACAAATGAAGCGAATGCCAATAAAGTATGAATGGTAGGAGGGGATGCAAGACCGGAATATGCCGTCATGAATGCAGTAGGAACAGACAACAAATTAACACCCGAAGAAATTACCGCCATCATCAATTACGAGAAAACAAGTTGGGGAAATAATGCCAAGACAGTTAATCCTGAAGAAGTGAAGAAAATCATTGCCGTTATTTCCTTATTCACGGTTCTTACATTCATCTATTCCACACGGTATTTACTCCGGCCCGGAGAAAATGATGCCGACCATATTAAACAATCCATTTTATGAAATTGAACAATGAAAGAACATAAAAGAAAAATTGCCGTATTTGTTGATGAGGATGTACAACCGATTGCAGAGCTTTTTGCTCCTGTGCAGTTTGAGTTGGACACCAGGAAGTTAACCGATGGAGAGCATGTTTTGAAATTGGTCAGCAAGTCTCCAACCGGCCGGGAAGGCATTCGGAAAATCAAATTTATTGTACGCAACGGGCCGGCTATTGCCGTTGAAGGCATTTCGGAAAATGCGGTTGTAGATGGAACTATTCCTTTGATGATCAATGCTTACGATAAAGGGGATTCCAAGAAATTCGTCATTGAAGGAAGTGAAACACCCCAGAGCGCACCCAATTGGTTGTGGATTTTATTGATCGAATTTTTTGGCTGGGCCGCTTATTACTTTATTACTAATTTTAGTCTGTAAATATGAAGCAGGACATTTCAAATATAGAAGACATTAAACGCCTGGTTGATAGCTTTTACGGAAAAATTCGCGAAGACGAAAGGCTTAAAAACATTTTTAATGATCGGATCCAGGATCGTTGGCTGGAACATCTGGAGAAAATGTATCGCTTTTGGCAAACAGTTCTGTTAGACGAACACACTTATTTCGGAAGTCCCTTTTTACCCCATTCCAAATTGCCGGTTGAAAAAGAACATTTTGATCAATGGCTTACTATATTTAATGCAACCGTAGATGAACATTTCACCGGAGAAAAAGCTGAAAGGGCCAAGTGGCAAGGGCAGCGCATGGCGGAGATGTTTCACTCCAAAATTGAATATTGCAAAAATAATCCGGCTATACCTTTGATATAGCAACAGATCGTATGCCAACTTTATACCCCAGGTTTGGCAAAAAGGATGAGTGGTTTTATGCAGCGGTTACAGGTATACTGCACAGTATGCAATTCTGATTACTCATTTGAAAAAAGGCAGCTTTCAGCAGTTTTTAATTGTCATACAGCGAACGGAATATTATTTTACCCTCCCAATGATCGACTATACTACATACGACGACACGGAACTGATCCGCGCAATTGCGCTGGAAGAAACAGATACTCAGGCATTTACGATTTTCTATAACCGACATCTGGCAAGGGTTTACAAGAAAATGCTGGTGTTTCTGAAAAATTCCGGTGATGCAGAGGAAGCGGTGCAGGAGGTATTTATACGTATCTGGAAGCGAAAAGAATTTTTACTGGAAGTAAATAATATTGAAGCCTATTTTAATACCATTTGCCGAAACATGGTATACGATCGGTTTCGCAAAGCCAGGACCAATCAACATTTACTGGATAAGCTACAGGCTGCTGCCATTGAACATCCTGAGCTGGCGCCTGATGCAGATGCCCAACTGCTGGTGAAGCAGGAGTGGGAATTGTTGCAAAAAGCCCTGGATACCCTGCCACCACAGCGACGCAGAGTGTTTGAGTTGTGCAAGGTGGAGGGTAAAAGTTACGATGAAGTATGCGCCGAAATGGGAATTAGCCTGCCTACAGCCAAAGAACATGTAATGAGGGCAAAGCGCGATATCCGGGATTATCTGAGCGAACAGGGAGAGATCGCAGTAAGCCTGCTGATCCTATTAGATATGATCAGCGAATAGGGTGGCCGTGGCAGTCGGGAAAAAAATTAGCAAAAAGTTCATTTTGGAACCCTACGCTTTTTCCTCAGCCACGTCTTAATATAAAACACCCTTTTTGGAACCCCGCTACACACCTGACCAATTTGCCGTTCTGCTGCAACGATTTATCGAAAACCGTTACAGTAGGGAGGATCTGCTGCTCCTTACAGAACTAATTGATGAGCAGGCTTACCATGGCCTTGCTATGGAGCTGATAGAGGGTACACTGCGTACGATAGATGCAGAGGCTGGGGAAATTGCACCTGATGTGCTGGAACGCCTGCGCAGCAAACTCCCCCAAATACAGGAGGCAGCGCAAGGCAAGGGAGCATCATTCAGAAAAGGCAGTACAATATTCCGAAGGATGCGCTGGGTAGCCGCAGCCGTTATCTTATTGGTAGCAGGCACGGCTGCTTATTTTTTGCTGCAACCCAAACAACCGGCCGGACCTGCAACACCAACTATTGCCAATGTGAAAGCACCTGAGAAGAACCGGGCGATGATTATGCTTGAAAACGGGAAAACCATTTACCTGGATCAGGCCAACAACGGAGAGCTGGCCGCAATGGGTGCAGTGAAACTGGAGAAATTGGCTAATGGACAGATCAGGTATTCGGGCAAGGCCGCAGACATCGCTTACCATACATTGATCAATCCACGGGGAAGCCAACCCATCGATATGACCCTGAGCGACGGAAGTCGGGTTTGGTTGAACGCAGGTTCATCCATCACTTATCCGATTGCCTTTGTGGCGGGGCAACACAGAAAAGTGCAGATGACCGGAGAAGCCTATTTTGAAGTTGCACATGATGCAGCCCGGCCATTTTATGTATCACATAACGGAATGGATATACAAGTTCTTGGAACGCATTTTAATGTGAATGCGTACGACAACGAATCAGCGTATAAAGTAACCTTGCTGGAAGGCAGTGTGAAAGTGCTGAAAGCCCAGAAGCAACTCTTGCTGGAACCCGGAGAGCAGGCTCAAGTAAATCAAACACTCGCCTTGGAACGCAATGCAGATCTGGAACAGGTGATGGCCTGGAAAAATGGCACTACATATTTTACCAATGCAGATCTGGGCGTGGTGCTTCGGGAACTGGAACGGTGGTATGATATAAAAGCGGAAGTGAAGGGAAGCCTGGGGAATAAACGGTTCTATCTGGATGCACCCAGGAGTGCATCGCTGCAGGATGTATTGCAATCGATACTGGACGACAACCGGCTGCGCTATACCTATGATGCCGGAAAAAGAATGCTGACGGTTTATCCGTAGAACATATTGCTCAATAAAAAACCGTAAGCGGAGGCACCCACTTACGGCGATGATTTGAGCAGGCAACCAATATCTAAGAAGGGACATCATTGCTTAACCGCCTGTGAAGAACGGGCTCAAACCACATGCAAAGTATGCATTCAACTGCTTATGGCCATCAAAATTATTTTGGGCCACTCATCCAAATGCTGCGCATCATGAAAATGTCAGCCTTAATGATCCTGCTCGTATTGCAGGTAGCCGCCCGACCCAATGCCGCCGCTCAGGTAACCCTGAAGGAAAAGGCCACCCCATTGGAGAAGGTGCTGAAATTGATTAAAAAACAATCGGCCTACGGACTGGTGTTTGATGAAACCCTGGTACGGGCCAAGGGAAAGCCTGTGTCTATTGAAGTATCTGATATGCCGGTGGAACAGGTGCTGGCAGAGATCTTCCGACACCAGGACCAGCTCACTTATACGCTGAATGGGAAAATCATCAGCGTAAAAGAGCGCCCTCATGGAAAGTTGCCCGCGGTAACAAAGGCCGCGGAAAACAATGAAGCCCCGCAACCAATAACCGTGAAGGGAAGGGTGGTGAACGATAAAGGTGAAGCAGTGATCGGCGCGAGTGTTCGAGTAAAAGAAAATATTAGTTTAGGAACTAGTACAAATGCTAACGGATATTTTGAGTTAAATGGGATTGATTCCGGAAGTATACTTCTTATTTCTGGACTTAATATTGAGACGCTTGAAGTTAAAATCAATGGGATAACTGATTTAAATAAATTAGTAGTAAAAATTAAAGTTGATGAGATAGAAGAAACTACTGTTAGTACTGGATATCAGGATATTCCTAAGGAAAGAGTTACAGGTTCATTTTATAAAGTTACAGGGGAATTGATTAATCAACGTACTTCAGCTAACATTGTCGATCGAATTGAAGGATTGACCAATAGCCTTCTAATTGATAGAAGAAGACTAAATGAACCTCGGATTGAAGTTAGGGGACTGAGTACTTTAACGAGCACAGCAGAAGCGCCATTGATTGTATTAGATAATTTTCCTTACAATGGGAATATCGAAAATATTAATCCAAATGATATTGAATCAGTTACATTGCTTAAAGATGCAGCAGCAACCTCTATCTGGGGAGCTAGAGCCGGAAATGGTGTTATAGTTATTACAACAAAAAAAGCAACCAAAAATAAACCATTGCAGGTTAGCTTTAATTTAAATACAACTATTGGCCCCAAGATTGATCTACATACGGCTAATGTATTATCTGTTAATAGCACTTTAGAGTTGGAAAGATTTCTTTTCGATAAAGGCTATTATGATAACAGACCTACAGCAAATAATCGTCCAGCAATTACCCCAGCTGTAGAAATATTGTTTCAACAAAGAAACGGGCAGCTAACAGCAGTTCAAGCTGATTTAGAAATCGATAAACTACGGTCTCTTGATTTAAGGACAGAAATGGAAAAGTATCTTTACAGATCTTCAATAAATCAGCAATATAGTTTAAGTCTTTCAGGCTCCTTCAGTTCTATTGATTATTTATTTTCTCTTGGCTATGACAAACAAAATGCAGATTTAACTGGGAATGACAATAATCGTATTACACTTCGAACAGACAATAATATTCGGTTATCAAAAAACTGGAACTTGAAAATCGGCTCAATTTTCACTAATAATCAAATTCGAGCAAATAGTCCTGGTGGGTTCGGTGATGGGGTATATATTTCTCCTTATTCAAGACTTGCAGATCAAAATGGCCGGCCTTTGCCAGTCGAAATTTATTATCGTGGATTATTTACTGATACTGCAGGTGGCGGACGATTATTAGATTGGAAATATAGACCATTGCAAGAATTGATCAACAATGATAATCGAACAAATTCAAGAGATCTTCTACTCAATTTTGCATCAAATTATCAAATTCTCAAATGGTTAAATTTTGATTTGAAATATCAATTTCAGTACTCTAATCAAGAGGTTGAAAGATATAGAGGTATGGAGTCATATTATACAAGGGATCTTATAAATGTTTTTACACAATTAACTCCTTCTGGAATAATAAATTATCCAGTACCAAAAAATGGTATCCTAAATTTTTCTAACCAGTTTGCTGAATCTCACTCACTAAGGGGGCAATTAAATTTTAATCACCTATCGGGAAAGCATCAAATTAATGGATTAATTGGAGGTGAGGTTAGGACAAATGAGACTGAATTGAAACGAGTTGAAGTTTATGGATTTGATCCTGATACCTATTCCTATCAAAATGTCAATTACGCTACTGCATTTCCAACATATGCATCCCTTCGTGGAAATTCTTTTATTCCAAATGGAAATTTATTCAGAAAGTTCGTTAATAGGTTTACTGCAATGTATACTAATCTAGCTTATAGTTATAATTCTAAATATTCATTTACTGTAAGTGTAAGAAAAGATGCTTCAAATCTTTTTGGTGTTAATGCAAATCGCAAAGGGGTTCCATTATGGTCTATAGGTGGTGCTTGGAAGATTAGTAAAGAACCTTTTTGGAAAAGCGATTGGTTATCGCAACTATCTCTCAGAACAAGCTTTGGATATAGTGGCAATCTAGACCCAGCAACATCAGCATTGCCTAGAATGGTTGTCTCTAGCGCAAGCGCTTTGATCAATCTGCCAAGTGCTATTATAAATGCACCTGCAAATCCAAATCTCCGCTGGGAGAGAGTCAAGATGCTAAATGTTGGACTCGATTTTAAATTATCAAAGAATCTACTTAGTGGATCTATTGAATATTTTAATAAATCATCTTTAGACTTAATAAATTCAGCTGTATTAGATCCAACAGCTGGATTTCTTAGTCAAAGGATAAATTCTGCATCCATGGCTGGAAATGGAGTTGACCTAGTCCTAAATTCAATAAATTTAAATTCAAAGTGGCTAAAATGGGGAACCTCATTTTTATTTAGCTATGTCAATTATAAGGTGATAGAAAATTTAAATGAACCTGGATCAAATGGGTTATCAAATGATGGATCTTTTACTTATCCTTTAATTGGGTATAATCCTTTTACTATTTTTAGTAATCGGTGGGGTGGATTAGATTCTCAAACCGGTGAGCCTCTCGGGTATCAAAATGGTTCACTTAGTAAAGATTATGCAGGTATTCAAAGAAATCCATTAAATCAACAAGTAAAACATGGGAGCGCTCTTCCAATGTTTTTTGGAAATCTGCGTAATAATTTTGAATTCAAAGGGTTTTCATTAGCGATAAATATGATATATAAACTTGGCCATTATTTTAGAAAACCTGCAATTAATTATACTACCCTTTTTCAAAATAATAAAGGATATACTGAGTTTGATCACAGATGGAGGATCCCCGGAGATGAAAAGAATACAAATGTACCAGCATTGATTTACCCAGCTAATGCTCAACGTGATGCCTTTTACCAGAATTCTTCAGTTAATGTTGAAAAAGCAGATTTTCTTAAGATCGATGAAATATTCTTAAACTATGATCTAGGTAATTTAAAGCCATGGAAAGCAAAAAGTTTATTAAAAAAATCTCAAGTATATTTTTTAATTAATAGACTAAATCTATTCATTTGGAGGGCAAATAAAAAGCGAATAGATCCTGAGCAAATTTTTGGTGCTCGACCTCCAATTAGGATATCGACAGGAATTCGAATTAATCTGTAATCTAATTAAATCAAATCTTATTTAAAAAATAAATCATTACAATGAGAACGTCATATCTTTTATATTTGATTTTAATTATAATTTTTTTATCTCAAATTTCTTGCAAGAAATTTTTAGATGA
>JAQTZD010000074.1 GCA_028687975.1 Sediminibacterium sp. | reverse complement strand
AAACGATTTTTGTCATCAAAAGAAACGCTGCTGTTTCAGATAATTTTAAAATGCTGCATTTGGTTGCAACCATGAATCAGCAACTGGTATACAATGCTTCTGTGAATCTAAGTACTAAAATCAGGGCGGGAGGAGAGATATCCACTGCGGGTTTACCTACAGGTATACTGCAACTCACTGTGTTCGATCAACAATGGATTCCGGTTGCAGAAAGAATTGTATACGTCAACAACAACAATTATCAGTTTTTCCCCGATTTATATGCCGATACCAAGCGATTTACCAATCGGTCAAAAAATACTTTTTCAATTCATGTACCCGATAGTATTGCCACCAATATGTCTGTTTCTGTAACAGATGCGGCTTTTCCGTCGGACAGTAGTTCCGGAATCATTTCTCAGTTTTTATTGAGTGGCGATCTGAAAGGCTATATTCACCAATCTGCTTATTATTTTTCTTCGGACAATGAAAGCGTTCGGCAACACCGGGATTTTTTAATGCTTACACATGGATGGCGCAGAATTAAGTGGGAAGATATTATTGCAGAAAAACCTTTGCAGCTGAAATATCCCATCGACAGTGATTATCTTCAGATTAAAGGAAAACTCATTGTAGGAAAAAACAATGCATTAAAACCCAATCAGCAGCTTACCCTGATCCTCCAGTCCAAAGACAGTACCAAACAATACTTCATGGTTCCGCTTGCTGCCGATGGCTCTTTTAATCAACGCGGCCTGATCTTTTTTGATACGGCGAAAGTATATTACCAGATCAATGCCGATAAAAAACTCAGCGATCGGTTAACTGCCAACATCCAGTCCGGCATTCCCATGATGGATATTCCGGCAGCTTTGAAACTCTCAGAATATTCCAGACCGGATACTACCGGATTAAAGGCGGGCAATCTTTTTTATACGAACGCTGCTACCGTCAGAAGCCGCTTCGATACAACTGTTACTTTAAAGGAAGTGGTAGTACATTCTAAAGTCAAATCAGCTGTAGAGATTCTGGATGAAAAATATACAACGGGTATCTTCAGTGATAGAAATGATTATTCATTCGATATTGTAAATGATGAAAGGGCAAAAGCATCTATCAATATTTTTTATTACCTCCAAAACCTGATCCCGGGTTTAAGCATGTCTATTCCGATTATGGGAACAAATGGAGCAGAGGATGCCAACAGCGACAATGTTCCCGGACTAAGCTGGAGAGAGGGAACTCCGGATATTTTTATCAATGAAATGCCGGCAGATGCCTTGTCTGCCATGAATCTTTCCATGACAGATGTAGCATACGTTAAAGTATTCAAACCTCCTTTTATGGGATCTACCGGTTCCGGAGCATCGGGTGCAATAGCCATCTATACGAAGAAACCTGCTGACAGAAGTACCGATAGAATCAAGGGAATGAACAGCGCTACGCTCAGCGGTTACACTGCCTACAAGGAGTTTTATCACCCTGACTATACTTATCCGGTTGCCAAAAAGCCCGATACACGTTCTACCCTTTACTGGAACCCATACGTGCTGACCGATAAGAAAAATAAAACGGTTAAAATCAGTTTTTTCAACAACGATCTTACCCGGAAATTCAGGATCATAGTAGAGGGGGTGAATGCAGCAGGTAAGCTGGCCAGGGTCGAAAAAATTATTGAACCCTGATCAGGATAGCACAATAAAAATGGTAAAGAGGATCCCAACCGCTATCGCGATCCAGATTTTGTATTTGTCCCATAAATGCTCATTCTTTTTGCGTTGGAGATACTGAAGTGCTAAACTTTCCAGTGTAGCATAACCGTTGCTGATTGGCTGCCAATGACTGGCAAGAATCCTGTTCTGACGATAGGTAAGAAAGTAGGACAGCTGGAATAAGGTCGTTAAAAACGCCGTTTTTTCAGCCTCGCTGCTGCTTTGCTGCAGCATTTGCCTGTTCTCTGCCGAAAGCAGTTCCATACATGCTGCCATCAGCCAGTCTCTGTTGATGAAAAACTCATTCTCCTGCATCAGCTGCTGGTAAAGCCGGTTGGCTGCGGCTGTCAGTTCTGCAGGAGTATGGTACATTTCAGGTGTATGCTGTACCGGATTTCCCAGGTAAACCAACCGGTCGTAGGCCGATCTGCGCTTAGGGCTGCTCAACACTTCATAGGCTTCTTTAATCAGCTGAAAATGAAGGGAACTTTGGTCGTTCCCGGGATTTTTGTCCGGGTGGTACTGGTGAGCCAGTTTACGGTATGTCTGCCTGATTTCCTGATCGCTGGCAGTGGGAGATACAGACAATACTGCATACCAGTTATGTAAATGCATGCAGCAGCTGTATTTTAACGATTTGTTTCAAAATTGATGTCGTCCCCGTCCAGTAATTCCCGCTCTATTTCCTCCATTTGTACAATATCCCAGGCTTCGGATTCGGTAGGTGTAATATTCAATAATTCGGTAAGTTCCAGCTGATCCAGCGTTTGAGACGCCGTATCGGTAAGATTACAGATCACAAAAGAGGCATTCTTCTCGTAAAATTGTTGCTGAAGATCGGTAATAACGCCTGCTGCAGTTGCGTCGATACCGGTTACCTCTGCCATGTTCAGGACAACATTTTTTACAGGCTGGTGCAGCAGTTTATTGCAAATTTCGATCATTTCTGCTGCTATATTGGCAGAAAGAGCGGTAGTTATCGGAGTTACAACGGTAAATTTTTCCTTGGTATCAATTTTGACTTCCATATTCAGGGCATTCAATTAACAAACTGTGAATAAGTGCACCACAACTTCGGTCAAAATTATTCGTTATAATTGTATAAATCCAAATTAAGATCATGGATAATAATTTTTCAGCTCAGGTAAAGGAGATCATTTCTTTCAGCAGGGAGGAGGCGCTCAGGTTAGGAAATGATTTCATAGGTACTGAACATTTGCTGCTCGGACTGATCCGGGATGGAGACAATACGGCTATTAAGGTATTAAAACAACTGAATGTAGACCTCTATGAACTCCGAAAAGAGGTGGAAATGGCAGTAAAGGACAAAACCGGTAAGAATATAGCCAATATCAACAGCCTGCCACTTACCAAACAGGCAGAGAAAGTAATCCGGGTAACCGTTCTGGAAGCCAAGGCACTCAAGAGTCCACTGGTAGAAACGGAGCACCTGATGTTGAGTATTCTCAAAAACAAAGAAAATATTGCCACCCAGATATTGAATCAGTTCGATATAGATTACGATCTGTTTCGCAATGAACTGGGCATGGTTGGAACCACTAATCCGCCTCCCAGAAGCGAATTTCCGGACGAGGGGGATGATGAGTTTGATGAAGAAAAGAAAAGTTCCGGTTACCAGCAATCCCGAACCAGCAAACAGGCTCCCGGCACCGCCAAGAGCAAAACCCCTGTACTGGACAATTTTGGAAGAGACATTACCAAACTTGCTGAAGCAGGTACCCTGGATCCGATTGTGGGCAGGGAACAGGAAATTGAACGGGTCAGCCAGATTCTGAGTCGCCGTAAAAAGAACAACCCGATCCTGATCGGAGAACCCGGTGTGGGTAAAACTGCTATTGTGGAAGGTCTGGCGCTTCGGATTGTACAACGCAAAGTAAGCCGTGTATTGTTCGATAAACGGGTTATTTCACTGGATCTTGCCGCATTGGTGGCCGGTACAAAATACCGGGGTCAGTTCGAAGAAAGAATGAAAGCCATCATGAATGAACTGGAAAAAAACAGAGATGTGATCCTGTTCATCGATGAGATACATACCATTGTGGGTGCCGGCGGAGCCAGTGGTTCCCTGGATGCTTCCAATATTTTCAAGCCTGCTCTGGCCAGGGGTGAGCTTCAATGCATTGGTGCTTCTACGCTGGATGAGTACAGAATGTACATCGAAAAAGACGGTGCATTGGACAGACGTTTCCAGAAAGTCCTCATTGAACCACCTAGTGTGGATGAAACCATCATGATCCTGAACAACATCAAAAGTAAATACGAGGACTTCCATAATGTAACTTATGGTGATGATGCCATCGATGCCTGTGTGAAATTGAGCGACCGCTATATGACGGACAGGCTGCTGCCCGACAAAGCCATTGATGTAATGGACGAAGTGGGAGCCAGGGTGCACCTGAAGAACATCAATGTTCCCGACGAGATTGTAGAGCTGGAAAAGAAGATAGAAGAGGTGAAGACCGAAAAGAACAAGGTGGTAAAGAGCCAGCGTTTTGAAGAAGCCGCTTCTTTAAGAGATACAGAAAAGCGGTTGGGCGAGGAACTGGAAAAAGCCAAGAATCTTTGGGAAGAAGAGAGCAAGAACAAACGATATCCTATTACCGAAGAACATATTGCCGAAGTGATTTGCATGATGACCGGTATCCCTGTTAAACGCATGGTACAGGCCGAAACAGAGAAACTTCGCCGAATGAGCGAAGATATGAAGAGCATGGTAATCGGGCAGGATGATGCCATCCAGAAAGTAGTGAAAGCAATTCAACGCAACAGGGTGGGATTGAAGGATCCGAAGAAACCGATCGGTACTTTTATCTTCCTCGGACCTACCGGTGTGGGTAAAACCGAACTTGCCAGGGCACTTGCCAGGTATATGTTCGATTCTGAAGATGCGCTGATCCGTATCGACATGAGTGAATACATGGAGAAGTTCACCGTCAGCAGACTGATTGGTGCGCCTCCCGGATACGTGGGCTATGAAGAAGGTGGTCAGTTAACTGAGAAAGTAAGAAGAAAACCATACAGCGTTATTCTACTGGATGAAATTGAAAAAGCACATCCGGATATCTACAATATTCTGTTACAAGTACTCGACGACGGACAACTCACCGATGGTCTGGGCAGAAAAGTAGATTTCAAGAATACAATGATCATCATGACTTCCAATATTGGAGTTCGCCAGTTGAAGGAGTTTGGGGACGGAGTAGGTTTTGCAACAGCTACCAGAATTCAGCATGCTGAGGAAAACAGCAAGGCTGTAATTGAAAAAGCGCTGAAACGTACGTTCTCTCCTGAGTTCCTGAACAGGATTGATGATGTGGTGGTATTTAATTCACTTACCAAGGAAAATATCTTTAACATCATTGATATCCTGATGAAGGGTGTATCCAAACGGTTACAAAACCTCGGATTCTCTCTGCAAATGACCACAGAAGCAAAAGAATTCATTGCTGATAAAGGCTATGATGTTCAGTTTGGTGCAAGGCCGCTGCACAGAGCCCTCCAGAAATACCTGGAAGATCCATTGGCCGAAGAAATCATGAAAATGACCATTCGCCAGGGAGATGTGCTGATAGCTGATCTCGATAAGGAGCTGGGTCAGTTAAAATTCACTTTCCAGGAAAGAAAAGAAGAGTCTGCAGAAGAATCTGCATCAAAAGCATAACGCAACCTGCAATAACAGTTGCAAAACTAAAATCCCGGTAACCAACAGGCGACCGGGATTTTTTATGTATACATTTGAGTGCATTACAGATTGGATCCTCCCCAACGATAACTCTGCAATTTTAGTCCGGCCAGATCCAGCACACGGTCTACTACGGTTGAAGCCAGTTCCTCGATTGTTTTTGGCAAACTGTAATAGGAGGGAGTAGCCGGACAAATTATACCGCCAGCCAATGTTACGGTTTCCATATTTCTGATATGAATCAGGTTGTAAGGCGTTTCCCTGGCCACCAGGATCAGTTTCCTTCGCTCCTTCAGCACTACATCTGCCGCCCGGGTAATCAGGTCGTCGCTAACCCCGGAAGCAATTCTGCCCAATGTGCCCATGCTGCAGGGAACTACAATCATGGTATTGTATTGTGCAGAACCAGATGCAAAGGGTGCAGTGAAATCTGTTTTTGCGTAAAATCGGAAAGGATAGTTTTTGTAATCATCATTTCCCAATTCTGTTTGCCATACTTCTTCCGCATTCTTGCTCATTACCACACCTACCGATTCGTACTGATCCTTCATCGCTACGAGGCGGTCGAGCAACAGCTTGGCATAAATTGATCCGCTGGCTCCTGTGATGGCTACTGCAATTTTATTCGGCATGAAATTTTATTTGTACATGATTTCATAGTACTCATGCGCCATCCTGTTACTATCGAACTGGAACCGTACATCACGCATACCATTTTTCATGATTTGTCTCCAGGTATCCTTGCTTTCGTAATACATTGGCAGAATCTGCTGTTCCAGAATTTCGTACACTTTGTTCAGGTCGTATTCATCCTGATCGTGCTGGGTCATATTCAGGTAGTCTGCTTTTGGTACAACAAAACCATTGTTGCCGTGGTTGATGAACTCCGGAATCCAGCCATCGTCTGTGGAGAAATTCACCGCTCCGTTCATGGCAGCCGTCATACCACTGGTGCCGGATGCTTCTCTCGGAACTCTTGGATTGTTCAACCAGATATCAGAAGCCTGCTTCAACCGCTTACTGAGCGAAAGTTCGTATCCGATCAGCACAGCTACATTCTTGTAATTTTTGCTCAGGTGAACCAGGTTGTTGAACTGGGAAATAGCAGGATAATCTACCGGATAAGCCTTACCCGCCCAGATAATCTGAACCGGGTATTTGGTATTGCTCAATAACCTTTCAAAGCGCTCCATATCGTAGGTGAGGAGGTCTGCGCGTTTGTAACCTGCAAATCTTCTGGCCCATACTATGGTGAGTACATTGGGGTCAAACAGTTTTCCGGTTTGATCGGCTACGATTTCAAATGCGCGCTTCTTCAAGTGTCTTTTTCTGTCGTCGTAAACTTCATCGTTCTTCTCTTCCATGGCACGATACATCTGCTTATCTGCCCAGTATGTCCAGTTTTGTGCATTGGTGATGGAAGTAATGGGGCAGATGCCTTCTTGGTCTTTCCACATCTCCCGGCTCACTACGCCATGTAGTGCCGATACACCATTTGCTTTTCTGGCAAAACGCAGTGCAGCAAGTGAGTGGTTGAACTGGTCGTCTGTAATGCCGGTGAGCTTCCGTACTTCATCAATACTTAAGCCGCAGAAATAGCTCATTTTATGGCAGAGATAAATATCGTGTTTTTCGTTGCCTGCTTCCTCCGGGGTATGTGTGGTAAATACCAGGTGTTCTTTTACTTTTTCCGTACTCTTGAATTTATTCAGGAGATAGAATGCAGAAGAAATACCATGCGCTTCATTGAGGTGATACACATCCGGATTGAATCCCAATTCGTCGATCAGTTTTGCGCCGCCCACTCCCAGCAAAATAAACTGGGCTACTTTGGTAGCCACATTGGCGTCGTATAAGCGGTGTGTAATGGTTTGTGATACATAATCATTTTCCGGAAGATCGGTGCTCAATAAAAACAGGGGAGCACTTTTAAATGTTTCCGGATTCAGGTAATATGCTTTTACCCAAACCGGGTGCTCATGAATCAGAATCTGAAATTTGATGCCGGTATCTTCGAGGAAACTGTAAATTTTTTCCATGAAAGTTACCTGCAGGGTCTGATCCTGGTTGCGGGCCTGGTCGTAATATCCGTATTTCCACAGGATACCGATGCCAATCATGTTTTGTCTTAACTCATAGGCACTCCGAAGGTGTGATCCGGCCAGAAATCCCAGGCCTCCGCTGTATATTTTAAGTGGTTGGTGAATGGCAAATTCCATAGAAAAGTATGCAGCTTTCTTGGCATACTGATCGTTGATAGGATAGGGAACCTGATAATTTCTGAAATTCAAATTCATGTGCTGTTGGTTTACTGTTCTTGGCGCAATATAAGTTTATTTTTTTCTGATTATGTATTTTATACACATTAGAGGGTGGATAAAATTGCCGCAAACGTTCGTTATTATTTTTTAACTGATTTTAAACGGGGTTCTTTTTTTTTGGTAAAACTATCGTTGAAAAAACATTTGATGCCACGGTGATTGCCGCAACTTCCCTGTTCCTTCAGGGATACCTGATTCCCTTCAAATTTAAAATCGATGATGCAGGGGTCTCCGTTTTCGTTGTAGATGCCGGTTCCTGTACCCGTAATTTTAAGATCTCCTTTCAGCTCTCCGGTGCAGGTACCTTCTTTTCTTTCAAAATGAACAAAGAAGCGGTAATTGTTGGCATCCTTTCCATCGCGGACAGACAAATAATTCTTTTTGTCTTTGATGTAGTCTCCACTGTATTTGTTCTTTTTGGGCAATGTGTCGAGCGGGTTGATGACCTGTGATTTAACCGGATCTTCATTGGAATCGTTGATGACTACCATAAAGATACCGGCATCGTTGTATACCCAGCCTGCTCTGGAAAAAAGCAGGTTGTTGTCTTTGCCAAATTTTTCCTTGCTCAGCAAAAAGGTAGGTTCTTTATTGATCGAAAGGGAGTGAATATAACCATCCTGCTGGTCGTTGCTGAGCAGTTCCTTTGCGGCCAGAAACCGGTGTTCATTATCGGTTACAAACACCAGTAACTTCTTCATTTTTTGCTGTTGCAACAATACAAGAATGTATTGCTCTTTTTCTTTTTCAATTTTACCCACCGGGTGTAACTGAAACTTCCGGTTGTTGCCGGTAATGGTTCGGAATGCACTGTCGGGAAAAAATTGAGTAAACGCTTTAAGGCCTATGGTCAGGGTATCTGCAGACTTATCAATATTGCTGTCCATGACAGAATAAGGAAGCGGCAATGGCTTAAATACACCAAAAAATTCCTTGTCCTTCAGCGGAATATTTCCAGTGAGGTCTATTTGCTTTTCCTTACAGGCAAACAACAATACCATCAGCCATACTGCAAGCCAGTTTTTCATGCAGATTTATTTTGGCTAAAATAAGGCATAAACCGAAAGGGATCATTTTTTGTTTGTTCGGACCACTGAATAAATTTAGATTTAACCCTGTTTACAGACTTCTGAAATTCGACTTGATCAATTATGGTGCAGCGTATACATCCGGAAAATTCATTAAGTGAAGTGCACGAAACCGTGGATACTACCTTACCGCGCAAAGGTTTCAAGCGAATCCTCGCTTATATTGGACCTGCTTACCTGGTAAGTGTGGGTTATATGGACCCCGGTAACTGGGCTACCGATTTGCAGGGTGGTGCCAAATATGGATATCAGTTGATCTGGGTATTGCTGATGAGTAACCTCATGGCGCTCCTGCTGCAAAGCCTGAGTGCACGGTTGGGCATCGTTCGGAGAAGGGATCTTGCCCAGGCCAATCGGGAAACCTATCCGCCCCTGGTTAATTTTTGTTTGTACATACTGGCGGAACTGGCTATTGCAGCCTGTGATCTGGCCGAAGTACTGGGAATGGCTATAGGTATACATCTGCTGACCGGCCTGCCGATTGTTTGGGGTACCGTTATTACCGTATTGGATACCTTTCTTTTCCTGATTTTGCAGCGGTATGGAATCCGGAAAATGGAAGCGTTTATCATTTGTCTTGTGGCGGTTATTGGCGGCTCTTTTTTAATCCAGATTTTAATGGCTAATCCGCCTATTGGCGAAATGGCCACCGGTCTTGTACCTACGGCACTAACTCCCGGGGCGCTTTATATTGCAGTAGGAATTATTGGCGCTACGGTTATGCCTCATAATTTGTACCTCCATTCTGCCCTGGTACAAACCCGTAAAATAAGTCCGGATGTAAAAGGAATTAAAACGGCCCTGAAATACAATCTGATCGACAGTACCATAGCCCTCAATGCTGCTTTTTTGGTGAACGCCGCTATCCTGGTGCTGGCCGCCACCGTATTTTTTAAAACAGGAAATACCGATGTGGCCAAAATTGAAGATGCACACCGGCTGTTGCAGCCACTGCTGGGCTCATCGCTGGCTCCCATTCTTTTTGCAGTAGCATTGATAGCTGCCGGACAGAGTTCTACACTTACAGGAACCCTTGCTGGTCAAATTGTTATGGAAGGTTATTTGCAATTAAGGATCAATCCCTGGCTCCGCAGGCTGCTCACCAGATTCATTGCAATTGCCCCGGCTGTTTTTGTGATCCTGATGTATGGAGAAGAAAAAGTGGACGACCTGCTGGTTTTTAGCCAGGTAGTTTTGAGTATTCAGCTCGGGTTTGCAGTTATTCCGCTGATTCATTTTGTGAGCGATAAAAAATCGATGGGCGCATTTGTGATCAGTAAACCGGTTAAGGTATTGTCGTGGATAGTAGCAGCTATCCTGGTTGCATTGAACGTAAACCTCGTATACAACGAAGCAGCTGCTTTATTGTTCTCCGATATCAGTCTCCCTGCAAAAATGGGCATTCTGCTGGCCATTGGCGCCTTTGTATGGCTGTTTCTGGCCATGACCTTTTACCCCATGATCCAGAAACGTAAAACAGAGCGGGCAGCACTGATGCATGGGGCCACCATTCATCTGGACAACCTGAAAGTGAAACCGGTATCATCCATCGCAATTGCGTTGGATTTCTCGCCTGCCGATGAAAAATTAATCGCCCATGCACTGGCACAGGGTAATTCCGGTGTTTCGTTTACATTGCTTCATATTGTAGAGAGTGTTTCTGCCAGGTACCTGGAGGCATCCAGCGATGATGCTGAAACCCGTGTAGACAAGGAACGGCTGGCTTCCTATGTTGCCCAATTGCAGCAAATGGGGTACAAGGCAGAGGGAGTGCTAGGTTACCACAACCGGGTAAATGAAATTGTAAGAATTGTTGAAAAAGCCGGGGCTGATATGCTCATCATGGGGGCCCACGGGCACTCAGGCCTAAAAGATTATATTTTTGGAGAAACGATTGAAGACGTACGCCACCGGCTTACTATTCCGGTGCTGATTGTGAATGTTTAGGGCCTTCTTCCTGATAATAAAGTGATATATTTGCTCTCCTAGAAACACTAAAATCTAACTAAGAATGGCGCAGAAAATTAAAGTAGCCAATCCGGTAGTTGAGCTGGATGGCGATGAGATGACAAGAATCATCTGGAAGTTCATCAAAGAAAAACTCATTTTACCATACCTGGATATTGATATCAAATATTATGACCTGGGAATGGAATACCGCGATCAGACCGATGACCAGGTTACGGTAGATGCGGCCAATGCCATCAAAAAATATGGAGTGGGCATTAAATGTGCTACCATTACTCCGGACGAAGCGCGTGTTGCCGAATTTAAGCTGAAACAAATGTGGAAGAGTCCGAATGGTACCATCCGCAACATTCTCGACGGTACCGTTTTCAGAGAGCCGATTGTGTGCTCCAATGTTCCAAGACTGGTGCCCAACTGGACAGCGCCGATCTGCATCGGACGTCATGCGTTTGGAGATCAGTATCGTGCCACCGATTTCGTAACAAAAGGAAAGGGCAAACTGACCATTAAGTTCGAAGGAGAAGATGGTACCGTTCAGGAATTTGAAGTATACAACTACAAAGGAGATGGTGTTGCAATGGCCATGTACAACACAGATGAAAGCATCCGCGGTTTTGCAAGAGCCTGCTTTAACCAGGCCCTGATGAAGAAATGGCCGCTGTATTTGTCTACCAAGAATACCATCCTGAAAAAATACGATGGTCGTTTCAAAGATATTTTTGAGGAAACCTACCAGCAGGAATTCAAGCAGTTATTTGCTGATGCCGGTATTACCTACGAACACCGCCTGATCGATGATATGGTTGCCAGTGCGCTGAAATGGAACGGTAATTTTGTATGGGCATGTAAAAACTACGACGGTGATGTACAGAGCGATACTGTAGCACAGGGATTTGGTTCTCTGGGACTGATGACTTCTACATTGGTAACACCCGATGGTACGGTAATGGAAGCAGAAGCCGCTCATGGTACTGTAACCCGTCACTACAGAGAATACCAGAAAGGCAATCCAACTTCTACCAACCCGATTGCATCCATTTTTGCATGGACAAGAGGGCTGGCTTTCCGCGGTAAACTAGACAACAACCAGGAACTGATCAACTTCTGTGATGCACTTGAAAAGGTTTGTGTTGAAGTAGTTGAGAGCGGTAAAATGACCAAGGATCTGGCCGTATGTATTCACGGAAACAAGGTAAAACATGGTGAACATTACCTGTATACCGAAGAATTCCTGGATGCAATTGATGCTGATTTACAGAAAAAACTGGCTAAATAATTCCAGCATCAAACAGTGCTTCTGAACGTTTGATACAATATTAAAAGCCGTTACAAATAAAATTTGTAACGGCTTTTTTATGCTGTTGGTTTCAGTAATGCTGATTAAAGGAACAAGTAAGCTGTTTTGTTAAGCGCTGAACTGACGTAAGTGGTGATCGAAATGTTTCCACTGGGTGTAACCCCATTCTTCTGCAGTCATTTTTCCAAACATCGGATGCACGATTTGTGCTGCATGGTCTCCGCCATTTTGAACAAAGAGATCCAGGGCTTCCAGTAATTTACCCTTCTCTATATCAAAGTTTCGCTGATCACTTACGATGACCTGTTTTCCAGTAGGCAAACTTTGTTTGTACGGTTGATCACTCAACACCATTCTCTTGATAAAAGGCCCCAGAAACAGACCCACGAGGCCTTGCCTGGCTCCTGTATTGCGCAATCCGGTTTCCAGTGCTTTTCGGAGATGAGCCAGCATCTGCGGCGCATCCATTTTACCCCATTTTCTGGTATTGTCTGCATTCAGAGACAATACCCTGGATCGAATAGCCTGGTAGGTTACCGCATCATAGATAGAAGGTTTTGCCATGTTGGTATTTTTTTCAAGATAAGCATTTAGCCCGATTTTGCATCGGTAAGATCAGCTTAACTCTACCCAGGTATGGTCGGCCAGTAGTTTTACAGATGCAACAAACTGTTTGAATGGGCCTCCATTGCCCCATTCCTGTGGTGCTACCAGCGACAGCATATGGGTTCCGTCTTTTTTCTCGTATAAATGATACACATGACCTATTTGCGGCTTGAAAGTGAGTTTAGCCTCATAGATCATCATACTGAGTTCCTTTCGTTTTCGGATTTCCTGTGCCTGCCTGGCGAGCAACTCAATCTGCTGACGGATTTGATCCAGCTGCATATTGGTCTGGTCTTCCATGGCGCTTAATGCCTTGTGTTTAATCACCCCTTCTTTGGTTGGACGAATGGCCACCCCGGCAACTGAAGCAGCGTAGGGGAGTACACTCAGTTGTTTGTGGTAGATTTCAGTATTGCAGAAATTCCTGCCATCCTGATCGATTCCTTTCTGGGTAATTTTCAGGTAGCCGTTTGGAAGTATTTCATGAAGGATATTCAGTACTTCCTGCTCTTTCATAAAAAATATGATCCGCATGGCCGTTGTTGATACTCTCCACCTTGTAATTGCCACTCTTGGGGGGCAACCCGTTTTCGAAATCACATTTTTCGGGAAATAACTGCCAACTGGCCAGAAAATTATATGCTTGAACCATACTTTAATTACAAAACTGTAAACGGAAAGTTGTTACTTTTTAAAATAAACAATGAATTCTGAACCTTTACCTGGTTCACTTTTTACTTCCATGTAGCCATCATTGTCTTTCACCAGTTGCTGAATAATCATCAGTCCGATACCGGTTCCCTTTTCCTTATTGGTACCGGCCTCGGAAATCTTGTTTCCGATTACTTTAAACAGGCTGTTGATTTTTTCCTGCTCCATGCCAATCCCATTGTCTTTTACATGCAAGGCTGTGCATTGTTCGTGATCGGAATAAAAAATTTCAATAGTGCCCCCATTGGGGGTAAATTTGATGGCATTTCCGATCAGGTTCTGGAAGATAATGCGTACCTGGTTGGGATCTGCCATTACAAAAGTATTCGCAACAGTCCTGTTGTGCTGAAGCTGCTGCATCTTTGCATTGGCGGCAATCACAGACAGTTTCAGGATTTCGTCTACCAGTTCCGGCAAATTGATCCTTTCCGGTATACCTTTTATGCCTTTTTGCTGGCTGTTGGCCCAGGCAAGCAGGTTGTTCAGCATACCTGAAATCAATCCCACTTTTACTTCAAATTTTTCCAGCATGTCCTGGTAATCTTCTTTAGATAAAATTCCCTGCTTTAACAATGCCAGGCTGGATTGTATCACCGCAAAAGGACTTCTGAGGTCATGACTGATGATGGAGAACAGCATGTCTTTGGTATTGTTGGATGCTGTAAGGTCTTCTTTCTGCCGGAGTATCTCATCTTTTTGTACAGCGATGTCTGCATTTTTCTTCAGCAGTTCCTGATTCAGATGATCTACTTTCCGGCTGTGTATTCTGGTGAGCACAACGAGTACAAAAAGAAAGAGAATAGCTGCACTGATCACAATGATGACCATTCGGTTCATTTTGATTCGCTGTAGCTGCAACTGGTTTTCGTTGTACAGTTTCTGATTCTCAATTTTTTTCTCTTTCAGAATCAGGTGATTGATTTCTGTTTCATTTTCCTTGTTGTAAATGGTATCGCTCAGCAATTTCAACTTTACCTCATATTCATATGCTTTCTTATAATCTCCGGAAGCAGCATAGGCTTCTGCCAGTAATGCTGTAGCACGGTGCATATCCCAGCCAGCCTTCATTCCGGAAGAAACCGAGAGGCTTGTTAGTCCGTTCTGAATGGCAGTTGTATATTGTTTTAATGCCAGATAGGTTCGTCCAAGACCGGAATAAGCATAAC
>JAQTZD010000073.1 GCA_028687975.1 Sediminibacterium sp. | reverse complement strand
CCCCACCGGTATATTGATTAAAATCGGCCTTTATTATCCTGTTTGCGGGGTCATATCCATATCCAAAAGCCCGTTGCTCCCCATCTCCCTTGCTGCGCCATTTTACTCCCGCAATATTTCCATTGAATTGATTTTCCTCAAAACCCCAGTCGTAACTCAGCTCCATCCCAAACCAACGGCTGGAACCACCTGTGGCATAATCCTTATTCACCCCAGACAACCACCCACGGATATTATAATTGTATTGCAGGTTTTCCAGAGGATTGTTGTTGTTGGCATACTGCCCCAATTGCCTGTTCTTCAGTTGACCAAGTTCATCATACTCGTTTCGAACTATATAGCGTGTAGTAGCTGTATTATCATTCAATGTTTTTCTAATATTTAACAAACGCCCTGCATAATCATACTCCATATCCGTTTTGACCCGGCTAACCTGGCTCCCGGCTGGATTATTATGCAACTGATAAACGGATATTGGCCTATTTGTAAAGTCATAACGGGTAGTTACTATATCCGATCCGTTTTTATAATTATCCGCATGGGTTTGTATTACTCGCCCTTTATCATCGTAAAACATAACCGTTTCCAGCCAGTTGCCTGCAGATAAATTACTAATATCTTCTATTACCCTCGTTTTAACAACAGTCGGAAGCGTCTTTACCAATCCACTTGCTGATGATGGCAATGATTCCGGGTAAGCGTTGTTGCCCACTCCTAATTTATCATTATCGGCGGTGTTATATTGCTTTGATGCCTCTGTATAGCCATCGTATGAATTTAGTGTGAGTGCGATAAAATTAGCGCCATCAGGGAATGGATTATAGTTTTGCAAAACAGTTTGTGTATTTAAAACAGCAGGCTCCAGTATTGTTTCAAAATTTCCATCCTGTTCACTTGTAAATTCTCCGGTAAACTGTATTTCGTTTACCGCCCGGTAAACAGGCTTGCCTGTTTGTCTTTCATTCACATACAAAATATCCGGCGCCGTAAAATTTACCGTAGTACTGGTAGATACTGCTGCATCAAAGCGAGCATCCAATAAAGTCTGCAACTGATCTCTTGTGCCACTATAAGTTACCATACCTGTGGTGGTTGGGCGGTTTAAATCATCATACAAACTGACCAACCATTTGCCTTGACCTCGCATGTTGGCATCCTGCGAATAGGTTAATCTGTCTCTCTTGTCGTATACCATGTATACCCATCCGGAGCCAGGTGTTTTTTTGGCTATCATTCGGCCACGGCCATCATAATAATATCTAAAACTTAGTTCATTCACTTGTTGCGTTGAGAACGACCAATCATTCGCTGCCAATTCGACTGTTGCTTTAGGCGGTATAACAAATCGCAATAAACCCAGATCATCATACACGTAAAATGTACATAGCCATCCTGTATAATGTTCTGAGGGGGTATCACTTATCTGAACTTTTTTTAAAACTACTTTGCCGTCCTTGTCCTTATACTCCACAACTTTTTTACTATGCTCATCAATTGTATGCTGTTCATATAACTCACCCACGCCATATACTGCATTTGTGTACGGTATATCATTTTCCCCATTGCCAATTATCCACACCCTTACCAGATCATTTACATCATTAAAACGATATTCCAAACTTACCCCCCTGTTACTACCAGCCCAACTATTACCCGCCTCCATAATTTTAGCAACGCGACTGAGTGGAGAAGGCTCATACTGCGTTTGACTATAAAAAACCTGTTCTCCACCATATTGAATTTGCATGAACGCTTGCTGTTGCACAAATGGAGTCAATTTAAAAGCTCCATTTTCTTCGGTTGATGCATACGGAAGATATTTGTATTGTTCCCTACCAAACTCATCATATACGGTTGCTGATACCAGATCTTTGAGTAAAGGAGTTGCCTGTTTTTGTACTATTTGCAGAGGCCTCCCCAAACCATCTATGTATTGAGTAGCTTCTCCAACCTGCCCGTAACCGGAGGTCCTAAATAGAGCTGTATCAGTTATTGGAGATAAGGCTTTACGGGTACGGATGTAATTAACCTTTACACCACTAGGATAGCCCCCAGGCGTTGCAACTGATGTTCCGGAAGGAATTGTCCCAACAACTGGTTTGTTTTGAGCAAATAGGTCACTACATAACAGGATACAAAAAGACATTAAGTAAACCAAATGCTTACGCATAATAAATATTTTTTGCTGGGTTAATTTTGGACTTGTCTGTATTGATATTCGTAGCTCTTTATGATATTATGGTCATGATCGCGTATATATTGCAGTCGACCCAGTCTGTCATACTCATAGTAAGTATTTCTACCTCTTGGATCTGTTTCGCTCGATTTACCAACAATCGGCCTATACGTGTAAGTAGTTACAATAGCGCCAGGGATACTTCTTAATCCATTTAAATGATTCCGCAGAGTAACATCATCAGTCGGATTATCCAAAACTGTTTGAGAAATATAAGAAGACACTGTTGCATAGGTTGAATTAATGATTTCAGCAACAGGATATTGCGAATTATAACCCCACAAAATGCTCACTACAGTTCCATCTCTTTTGGTATATTGAATGAGATTCCCTTTTGAATCATAATTGTCGAACAATATTTCGTTTTCAAGAATTCCATTGTTAATACTTTTCTGTATAGAAGATGGCATTATCAGCTGAGCACCTTGAAACGATCTGAAATTATTCCTGACACGTTGAATTTCCTTATTCACCGTAACATTGGTTTTGATTTCCTCAATCACTTCTCCTATTCTGTGATTATTGACCATGCTATCATACAAATTCAAAGAGCTGGAAGGAGCCGAAACAAAATCATGGGGATATTTCAGAATGGTCCGTATCGAATCCCCCTTACTATTAGTAGTTTCAGTCCTGGTCAATTGAAGATTCAAATCATTATCATAAAAAAAATGGGTACGTGAGCTCAAATACAAAGCCGAATCCTGAAATAGCTTTTGCAAAGTCGAATTTTTGTAAAACCATTTTGTTGCCAGTCGATAATTCTTGAAAATTGTATTTTGACATTCTTTAGTACCCAAACTAGAATTCACATAATAGTCCACACATCCGTTTTTAACGCCTACTACGCTTAAATAGGTCGTTTCCACGTAATTATAGGTATTTGAATCCTGTGCAACCAATTCAAATGAAGTGCCGCTCATTTTATACTTTTTCTCATTCAGCACCCAACCCCTTAAATAGTCCCTGGACTGCTCATTTACAAACGGGTAGGAATAACTATATGAATCCGAAAAATCCTGAGTTGATAAATATTCAGTCATGGTTTTTTGTTGTTCAATTGGCGAAACTGAAACTTCCTGGCAGAATTTATACCCGGAAACACTCCCTCCGTTCACAGCCATTGGAGCCACAGAATTAGCCGACATACTGTATTTGGCACATAAATAGTTTGTCCCTGTTTCTATAACATGATAACTAAATACAGGGTAAGAAGACAATGTACCAGAAGATGGCTGTAGCAATTTTTCATTCTCAGCAGCCTGCACATTAGAATGGTAAAAATATTTCTTAACACTATTTACTCCTATAGTGGGGGTAGATACAATAGAATATATTCTCAATCCGCCCACTTTAACATTGACAGATGGAATTTCATTTACTGTAAATGTTTGAGGATTATTTTTACCAGTTACCTGGCAAAGAGTGTTATTAGCATTACCACTTCCGTATTTTGTCAGGGAATAAGTTTTCCCAGCCTGCAACCATATTTCACCCGACGAAACCCCATTCACAAAAGTTCCAGCAGCAACAAGGTCAATGGTATGAAGGTTATCCGATGAGGTTAATAATATTTCAAGGTTACCCGTACAATCTCTGTTTGTTCCCGGACAATTAATTTCTGTAGGATAAGTTATAGTATAATTAAACTTTTTGAGTTGATCATTCCCGTTAATGGAGGCAGGAGCGGTGAAATCAACCAAATGCTGCCCTGCCGCCAAACTTACAGCAATATTGGTAGACTCTAAAGTCTGAGAATACAGAGGCTCATCGTATTTATAAAATTCCGAAACAGGTATTAAAGCATCATTAGCTTCATAGAAAAACTCAGTATATCCATCGGTAGGATAGGTAACTTTCCTTATACTACCAGCTTTGGCGAATACTTCATTTGTTTTCCTATTTGCATCTCCCAGGGTAGCACTTGCTTTAGGGAGCAAGGTCAGATTCGCATCAGCACCATTATAGTATCCCCATAAATCCTGGGCCCGGGAAAAATAATATGGCACCCCATCGTTGTATTCAAAACTATACGGACTTAAACTGTTATTCGAGGAATCAGATTCAGTAACCGACAAGAGCCGTAACCGCTTATTAGGCATCTGACTGGTTAAAAAAGAAGGATAACCAGTTTCTGAACCCACAAAATAATCGTATTCGAAATTAAACTTCTTAAGTACAGAATCTTGTTCGTTATGTATTTCTACCGACTGAAGATTATAATCATTTAATATATCCTCCCTTAAAGTCAGATTTTTTTTAAAGACAACCTTCCCTCCTGGCCATACAATGGACTCAATACGCTTACCTTGAATCTCCATTAGAGAGTAATTTTCACTATAAGGCTGTAAACAACCAGAGCCAGTTGGGTTCTGATTTAAAGGATCAACATAATCCTTCGAACTTGAATTTCTAATATAGTAAAGGCAACTATATGATTGATAATTAAAAAATATCTCTGCTTTGGTATTCGTAATAATTTTTGTGAGATAGTAAGTAGAATTGAATGTATGTACATGCCCAACCCTGTCATCCGCTACAGAGGTTTCCTTTGCATTAAAAATATATTTATTGCCTTTTGCGTCTAGTATCTCCCATTCATTTCCTGATGTTGCATCCGGCAAATTTATCTGCAAATCATTCATGGGTATAGATACTGCTTTCATAGTAGATTTATCTATTATGAACTTCCCAGAATTCCCATTCACATTATACATATAGATATCGGGGTCAATATCCAGGCTACTGTTGCTGATGAGGCTAATCATACTCTTTTTATCCTGCTCAGACAAGGCAGGAAATGTTGTTAGGTCATACGAATGATTAAGAAACCCTGAACCAGGCCTGAAATCCGAAAGGCCAACTGTACTGATTGCGATTGCTCCCCCTGCATTTAAAGACCAGCCTAATCCTACCCAACTTGCCTGTTCCTCTACTTTAATGCCACTGCCATTATAACTTAATGAAATTGGAATCTGAATTCCCCCAGTAGAAATTGTATAGATTGGTACACTCAAACTGGCAGTTCCGGTATACTTTCCGACAGGCATTTCCCCATATTTTCCAAGGCTTGATGCATCAGGAGAAGGTGGAATTACTTTAGGAATATAAGGCCCCGTTTGAGAGATGCCACTTATACACAAAAAGATATTAAATAAAATAAAAAGAATTTTCTTAATCATACGATATAATTATTTCGACATCATGAAGTGATATACTTACACTAAAGCAATAGGTCCTTACCCAAAATCATCTTCCAGACTTCCGAAACAGAATGGATTGTTTTTTATTAATAATCTTCTGCTGATTTACATCTTTTTGGAGTTGTATAATATATAAAGTCAGTTCTTCCACTTTTTTAAGCAATGCCGCCTGCCCGTCTCCCACATCCAGCCCTTTTTCTTCAACCGACTTAGCAGAAGGCACACCGGGCAAGTGTTTGTTAGTTTTAATAAATGATTCTACCTCATTAAGCGGCTTTAATTTATAGCCCGATTCAAAAACATAATCGGGCCAGCCCAGTTGCGAAACCTTGAGTTTTTTTGCAGCAATATCACCATTCACGGCAAACTTTGTAGTGGGGTTATTTACACCTACTCCAACATATCCAAGGCTTCGATTTACAGAAAAAGGTGTACGTATATTGGTTTCATATTGAGCTATTAATGAACCCTGCCATACATTATCAAATACTGAATGCTCCTTTCGAGACGTGTCAGAAACATAAACAAAATATGGTATAGCCCCGGCAGTAACATTATTATCCTTCCTCAGGCGGTTATTTTTAATAATGAAGCCTTCTGTATTGTACCCATTGACCTCTACAACACCATTTACAGATGTACTTTGCGACATATTAATATTCCGAAATATATTCTCAGATATGATAACATCAACAGTATAGTTAATATTTGAGCCACTTGCTATCTTAATACTTGCATTATCTGCATACTCAAGATAATTAGAGGTGATAATGTTTTCTTGCGTTTCATCCAGCTGAATATGCGTTCCAACATAAAAAATATGATTATTGATTACCCTGTTATTATAAGACCTGAGTTTTATGGCAGCTTCCGTACACCTTTCAATATAATTTCCAGATATTTCAATATCAGCTGTGTAATAATCAACCATTATAGCATTATAGAACTTCACATTATCCAAGCCTTGCATAAAATTATTAGATATGGTATTATTCAATCCGAGATTAGTCCCATTAATACCTTTTAATTCAATACCATATGTATAACAGAAGCGAATGGTACAATCTTCAATTGTACTACTATGTGCATACAGAGAAATTGCAGTCCATGTTGTTGTAGACCCATCAAGATACAACCCCACAATACCAGAATATTGAATTAGTGAGTCACCATAGTTTTTGGATCTAATTAAATGCCCATTGTAGCCAGCACTTGGTTTAATACGACTTTGTGTTAGTCCGCGTTTATTATCTCCCAACAAAACAATATTTGAGGGAAGAATTATCGGAGCAGATACCACATAGGCTGCATTGGTCGTAGGAAAATATACAATGCCGCCTCCATGCGCAACAGCAGTATCAATACAACGATTAATTGCACCAATATCGTCAGTAACACCATCACCCAATGCATTAAAATCTCTGACATTGTATTTAGCTACGTCTGCGTTTCCGGCGTAATAAGCTAATAAACGACCGGGCAAACCGATTGCAATAGTGATTAACAAAACCAAAGAGGTTTTCCGGGTAAAATAAATTGCTTTTTTCATCTTATTAAGTATTGAATTATTTTTAAAGCTTTTTGAAAATATGTTTAAAGTGAGAAGCCAGTTCTAAACTGCAAAGCCGGAACTGATCGCTGATTCAGAAAATCCCACAGTAATTGCAAATTCCCTGTCTTCTTAACAAGGCGGTATTTTTTACTAATACCAATCAAACCGCTTTGCTGCCATTTAACTGACTCTAACCGACTAATTCTGCCAAAACGAGCCCAGTAGTTTTGCTCATAGCCGCCAGAAATCCAAATGCTACCTTTAAGTTTCATTTCAACAAAACTTCGCAGGCCTATCCCTTCATTTGTAATTTGAATTCGTTGAAAGCCATCCCCCCAACCCATCTTATATGCTGCCCCTATACCAATTATGCTTTTATCATTTAATTTATATCCCACTGAAAAAGCCCAATCAGTTGTTATAGGTAATAGATTATTGCGTTTTGAACTTTGAATATTCATTCCAAACTCTAGCCGCTTAAAGAATGATTTTGTTTTTTGTCCATTTGGTTTAAACTCCGGCATATCCGATTTATCCTGATTGCCAGACACTTTTCTTACTTTTTCTTTTAGTTCATTCAATTTTTCTTTTGCCAAATCAGTTTGCTGTTGCATCATGCTCATTGGGTCTACCCCTGAAAATCGCTGCCCTATTAGGGACTGTACTTCAGATTGTGTCTGAAGACCAATGGGCAACGAAGAAGTACTTGATAAAGGGTCAGGTGGCAAAAACAGACTGGATAATTGACTGTTTTTTCTCAAAAAGGCCTTAAACTCGGGGATATCGTGCGCATAAGACATAACCTTTTTAAACGCCTTATCTGGATTCTCAAGCGCACTTTTATATTCATTAACCTGTCTTTGATAATAATAATACTGCTCTTGATACTTTCTGAATTCTTTATTTATACCTGAAGTTTCCGCTATTTTGCTTAGCTGCCCCCTCCTCTCATTAAGTTGCTGCTGAATAC
Organism: Sediminibacterium sp.; assembly: GCA_028687975.1. Taxonomy (GTDB): domain Bacteria; phylum Bacteroidota; class Bacteroidia; order Chitinophagales; family Chitinophagaceae; genus Sediminibacterium. The sequence goes on along the minus strand of JAQTZD010000073.1, from coordinate 6,614 downwards.
TAATAGCTCTCTGCTGATTCGCTAATGCGGTTTTCAACTTACTTGAAAGGCCATTCATTTTTCCCAGGTCTGGTATATTTTGCATTTGCCCATTTTTACTTAATTGATTAAAATAAGCCGCCAAAACAGTCAAGCTATCTATTTGAGGAACATAGACCTTTGAAGAACTATCAGGAAAACCAGACACTACATGCTGCTGTATTTTTGAGTAAAAACTATTACTTCCTTGTGGTAACAGCTTATTTAAATCCTTCCTTTTTTCTACTCTTTCGAGAAGCGCCTTTTCCTGTCGTTGCAACCTCTTAATCCATTTCTCAGATTTCCGAACAAACAGTTTTTCACTTCTGTCATATGAGTCAATCAATTGGTCAAATAATTTACCCGGAGCATGTATTAAGAGAGTAGCATTGCTTTTATTTAAAGAGTCCCGGGATTCACTCCCGGCAAAAGACTGTTTACAAAACAAACAGCAAACTAAAATTGAAAGTAGAATTGCTTGCACAGTGTCGGATTGAATAGCAACATTATGCAAATGAAACAAGGGACAATACAGTTAAAAAACGTATTCTATCCACATAAAAAAAGTACGTTCAAAAACGTTTTTTACCCACAAACAAAATAGAATATTACTTTCTGTTAACATATTAAGTTTCAGTTGCGCTAAATAATCGCCTACCTTTCACCACTGTTAGTAGCCAATGAACGCCCTCCTAGTTGGATAAGCAACCTGTTTCCTAAAATCGAACTATAAAATCGTGATCAACCTGGCAATTGTAGACGACCATGCAATACTTAGAGAAGGGCTAATTTCATTTTTTTCGGGAGAGCGCGGAATGAAAATTTCATTTGATGCTTGCAACGGGCTGGAATGCCTGGAGAAACTGCCTTCTAACCCTGAAACCAACTTAATCATCACTGATATAGACATGCCTGTTCTGGATGGGATTCAACTTGCCAAAATTGTGACAGAAAAGTACAGCCATATAAAATTAATCGCCCTTTCCATGCATCATTCAGAATCTGTTGTTAAAAAGTTTATTCAGGTAGGAGGCGACGCCTTCATACTAAAATCCGAGTCGGGGATAAAATTGGCAGATGTAATCCGTACAGTACATGCTTCTGGGCGACATTTGGATGAATGGGTGAAAGAAGAATATTTTAATAATAAAGAGCCATTGGCAGCTAAGTTTAATAAAAAGCATGATTTGCATTCATTAAGTACGAACGAAAGAAAATTTCTGGAAATGCTACCAACAGATTTAAGCTATGCCGAAATAGCATCCATTTTGCATGTAAGCCCACGTACCGTTGAAAATTACAGGAATTCTCTTTTTCAGAAATTAGAGGTAAACAGTAGAACAGCTTTAGTTATAACTGCCATTAAACGAAAACTAATTAAACTGATTGATTGAGCTTTAATGGATCAGCACATGGGTTTGTTTTATCACGCCCATCACAAATACGGATTGCACATGACCAATGTTCTCGGCCTGGCTGAGTTTATTTACGTGAAAATCGTAATAAGCGTCCATGCTTTCTGCAACCACTTTCAGCATAAAATCAAATTCGCCCGAAATATTATAGCACTCAATCACTTCGTTGAGTTCGTGCATCCGCTTAATGAACTTGCCTCCCGCCGTTTTATCGTGCTGCTTCAGGGATACATAACAAATGACCATCAACCCTTTCTTCACCTTGGTATGATCCACCAGTGTGGCGTATTGCTTAATCACGCCACTGTCTTCCATCCGTTTGATCCGCTCATGTACAGGGGTGGTACTGAGGTTCACCTGATCGGAAATTTCCTTTACGGTGATCCGGGCATTCTGCTGAAGCAGTTTCAGGATTGCCAGATCCTTGGCATCCAGTGATGCAGGAATAGTGGAATCGGCTTTTTTGGGTGTCCTTGACATAAAAAACAAGCTTTTTATTCCTTCAAATGTACAATTATTGTATTTTTATTCTAAATAAATAATTATTACAGCAATTTTATTCTTTAAATATACCTTCGCACTTCATAAAAATTCTACTATGTCTACATTAGCTTCATCACTCGATTTCAGCCTGAAATACAAAGTGGCTGATATCAGCCTGGCCGACTGGGGTCGCAAGGAAATTCGTTTAGCAGAAGCCGAAATGCCCGGTCTGATGGCATTGCGTGCTGAATATGGCGCCAGCCAGCCACTGAAAGGTGCGCGTATTGCGGGCTGTCTGCACATGACCATTCAAACAGCTGTGCTGATTGAAACACTGGTTGCACTGGGTGCCGAAGTAAAATGGAGCTCTTGTAATATATTCTCTACCCAGGACCAGGCTGCTGCTGCTATTGCTGCTGCCGGCGTGGGTGTTTTTGCATGGAAAGGTCAAACCCAGGAAGAAGCAGACTGGTGTATTGAACAAACCCTGTTCTTTGGTGGTGCAGACCGTCCTTTGAACATGATCCTCGATGATGGTGGCGACTTAACCAATATGGTATTTGATAAATACCCTGAACTGGTTGCCAATATCAAAGGTTTGTCCGAAGAAACCACCACTGGCGTTCACCGTTTATACGAGCGTATGGCCAAAGGTACTTTGCCAATTCCTGCGATCAACGTAAACGACTCTGTAACCAAATCTAAATTCGACAACAAATACGGTTGTCAGGAATCTCTGGTGGATGCCATCCGCAGAGCTACCGACGTTATGATGGCTGGCAAGATTGCAGTTGTTGGCGGATACGGAGATGTGGGTAAAGGTTCTGCGCTTTCACTGAAAGGTGCAGGTTGCCGCGTAATTGTTACTGAAATTGATCCGATCTGTGCTTTACAGGCTGCTATGGAAGGTTTTGAAGTAAAACCAATGATCGAAGCAGTGAAGGAAGCAGACATCATTGTTACCGCTTCCGGCTGTCGCGACCTGATCACAGAAAAACATTTTCGTTTGATGAAAGACAAAGCGATCGTTTGTAACATCGGTCACTTTGATATCGAAATAGACATGGCTTGGCTGAACGCCAACTATGGCAACACCAAAGACACCATCAAGCCACAGGTAGACCTCTACAACATTGATGGTAAGGACGTAATTGTTCTGGCAGAAGGCCGCCTGGTAAATCTGGGTTGTGCTACCGGTCACCCATCTTTCGTAATGAGTAACTCTTTCTCTAACCAGACGCTGGCGCAGATTGAGTTATGGAACAACCATAATAACTACGAGAACAAAGTATATGTGCTGCCTAAACACCTCGACGAAAAAGTGGCCCGTCTGCACCTGGCTAAAGTAGGCGCAGTACTGGATGAACTGACCAACGAGCAGGCTGCTTACCTCGGCATCAGCAAGAACGGTCCTTTCAAATCCGAAATGTACCGTTATTAATATTTTCCCGGTCCGCTTCTATGCGGATTGGTCCGATCTTTACAGGTCCCCCGGATTCCGGGGGACTTTTTTATTAAATACCACCAGCTTATTCACACCCACGCTACATGTAAGAAAACTGTTTTATCTTGTTATGGTCACCAGTATTTTAAAGCAAGAGAGATGAAAGCAGGGGTGCTTCAACCTTTTTTTACCAATTCGGCCTTATTCATTTTGTTGGTGTTCGCCATCGGGTGTAGCAACAAAGCAATGAATCTTTCGCAGGAAAGTTCAGAAATAGATAGCCTGATCGATCAACTGTCGGCCGGGGTACCCGCTTTCAGGACCAACTATCTCCCCTATCTCGATTCCGCCATTGCGGGCAAAAAGCTGAATATTAAAGATAAAATCAGGATCTTCGAATATAAGGCCGGGGCCTATAACTTTCACATCAAAAAACCCGATTCTGCCGAAATATATGCAGATTCCATGTTACTGATCCTGAAAGGGCTGAGCCCCGAGAATTATCCCGAAGAATTCACCAAAGCCTATCTGACCAACGGGGATGCGCATTTCACCAATCAGAAATACAACGAAGCTTATACGTTTTACTACAAGGCAAGGCAGAACAGTTCCATTAAAATAGATTCCTGTGCCCGAAAAGAATACAGCTACCGGGTGGCCATGATTTTGTACAGGCAGGAAAAATATATGGAAGCCAAAGACAACTTTCTTCAGGCGCTCAGGGAGTCGCAGGGGTGCCATGACACCCGCTTCATTAAATATTTCCGCGAACAGGAATTGCTCAACAATATTGCACTCAGTTTTTATAAAGCCGGTATTACAGACAGCGCACAGCAGTACTATCAAAAAGCACTTGATTTTATTTTGGCCAATACCCAAACCAATCCGGAGAATGCACGGTTCAATGAAATGGCCCAGGGAGTTATTTATGGCAATCTGGGAGATGTGCTCCTGAAAAACGGCAACAGGAAAGGCGCTGCCGACATGTTCCGCAAAAGCGTAGCCATCAATTTACGAAAGGGAAGCGATGTGAACGATGCACAGTTCAGCTACCTGAAACTGGCTACCCTTTTTTATGAGAACAACCAGATGGACAGCCTGAACCTTGCCCTCACCAACATCAGGAGTTCCCTGGCAGACTTTGAGAATAAACGAGCTTCTGTTCAATGGCACTGGCTGATGTGGAAGTACCATGATCGCAAAAATCATATTGAGGAAGCCTACAAAAACCTGCAACACTATTTTGCAGAAAAAGAGGCTTACGATGCTGCCAATAAAAGTGTTTATGAGATAGACATCAACAAACAGCTGGATATTTTTGAACGCCAAAGGGCTCTGCAGCAGGCAGAAAGCAACAATAAATTAAAACAGGTATACCTGATCTTATTTGTGGTACTGCTGATCTCTGTAATCTTTGGCGCCGGCATTTTGTGGTACAACTGGCACCAAAGCCGCAAAAACGTAAAACAGCTGCAATTGCTGAATCAAAAAATCAATGAGCAAAACGATCACCTGGAAATTACAGTGTCGGAACTGGGAAAAAATGCCCGTGAAAAAGACAACATCCTTAAACTGGTAGCCCATGACCTGAGAACACCGGTTGCCTCCATCCCCACCCTGGTTCAGCTGATCTTCGATGAAAAAGACGAAAACCAGAAAACAGAATTACTGCAGGTAATCCGCTCTTCCTGCAACAGTTCACTGAACCTGATCAATGATATTCTTTCCACTTCCACACTGAGCAGCAAACCCATGGAGAAGCAAAACATCTCCATAGAAGCTTTCATTCAAGATTGTGAAAATCTGGTGAAAGTGAAAGTATCCGAAAAGAAACAAAAACTAATCATCAACAATACAGCCGGAAACGGCATTATCAGAATTGATGCCGAAAAAATGAAACGGGTTATTTCCAACCTGATCACCAATGCGGTAAAATTTAGTCCCAAAGGATCTACCATTACCTATAGTATCCAGCGCAACAACAATAATCTGCTCTTGTCTGTGAGCGACCAGGGAATGGGGATTCCCGCCGAAATACAATCACTTGTATTCGACCTCAATACTTCTGCCAAGAGAAAAGGAACCGATGGAGAAAAATCCTACGGGCTGGGACTATATATATGCCGGCAGATTGTTGCAACTCATGGTGGCAAAATTTGGTTGGAGAGCGAGGAAAACGAAGGAACCACTTTCTTTATTGAATTGCCACTGGAGGAAGACTCTGCTTCATAAAAAAAGACGCAGCCGGCAGATAGCTGTTGGGAACCACCGGACTGCATCCCTCACGAACCGAATAACAACTATTTATTAAAAAGCAATACCCAATGTAAATCCGCCGCGGATTCCAAATCCGTTCACACCCCATGGTGTAGACACGTCGCCGGTACCTGATTTGTGTTTCAATGTACCACCACTGTATGATGGGCCAATTCCGTATCATTGTAGTAAACTTTATCAACCATACAGTTATGCAACCAGATTTACAACCCCGCCACCTGTTCAACGAATGGGTTACACTGCATCCGCTGAAACAGGAAGATTTTGAACAGCTGTATGCAGTTGCATCCGACCCGCTGATCTGGGAACAACATCCCAACAAAAACAGATTCCGCAGGGAAGTCTTCGAAAATTTCTTTAAAGGCGCCATTGAATCCGGAGGCGCTTTTCTGATCACCGATACAAAAACCGGGGAACCCATAGGCAGCAGCAGATTCTGTAATTACAATGAAGCAGAACACACCATTGAAATCGGTTATACTTTTTATGCCAGGTCCTGCTGGGGAAAACCATACAACAGGTCTGCCAAAGCGCTCATGCTCAAATATGCATTCAGCTTTACTGATGCAGTTGTTTTTCATATTGGCGCAGGCAATATCCGCTCCCAGAAAGCCATAGAAAAAATTGGCGCAATTAAAACCGGGGAAGAATCTCACCAGTATTTTGGGGAAGTGCCTGTACTCAATTTTAACTACACCATCCAAAAGACCGATTGGAAAAGCCCTTCTGCCGGTCTTTTGAACCAATAACAGCTGCTGATACTACAGGAACCTTAACTTTATAAGAAACCTCCCCTATGGCCAGTGTTAACAAGAGAAAGGATCAGGCAAAAACCCTTCGGGTTTTCCGGAAAATACACCGGTATACCGGGGCTTTGCTGTTTGTATTCTTTTTTGTGATTTCACTGACCGGACTGATATTGGGGTGGAAGAAGAACAGCGGTGGAATCATCATGTCTCCTACGTACAAAGGCAGTT
>JAQTZD010000072.1 GCA_028687975.1 Sediminibacterium sp. | reverse complement strand
TTCAATTCATACTTATACAGTTGCAAACAAAAGGCCACGGTTTCCCGCGGCCTTTTTCAATCATCCACAACTAAACAATTTATACATGAGAAGGATCAAATTCAGATTCGTATGATTCATGAAAATTCTTCACTGCTTCATAGTCTTCTGTCATCAGTTCATCGATGTTTTTTGGTTTTTGTTTGGTGAACCTGTTCACCAGCTTGTCGAAGATGGCGTAGATCACCGGTACAATAATCAGGGTTAAGAACAGAGAACTGATCAAACCTCCAATGATCACCCAGGCCAGGCCATTCTTCCATTCTGCCCCGGCACCACTTGCCAATGCAATAGGCAGCATACCAATCACCATGGCAATGGTAGTCATCAGGATCGGACGCAAACGGGCATGGTTGGCATCGATCAGGGCTTTCATGGTATCTGCACCTTCCGCTTTACGCTGGTTGGTAAAGTCTACCAGGATGATCGCATTCTTCGCCACCAGACCAATCAGCATAATCAATCCGAGGATGGTGAAAATATTGAGAGAGTTGTTGGTCAGCGCCAGTGCAAGGAATGCACCAATGATGGCCAATGGAATAGAGAAGAGTACCACAAACGGATAAATAAAGTTGTTGTACAATGCTACCAGAATCAGGTATACCAGTACAATGGCTGCCAGCAGGGCAATTCCCATTGAACCAAATCCTTCTGCCTGGTTCTCCATATCACCACTCCAGATGTAACGAACACCGGTTGGTACAGGAAGTTTTTCGAACAACTTCTGCCATTCTGCAGCCACGGTACCGGTAGGGCGACCTACGGTTTGGGCTTCAATGGTTACAGAAGCGCTCTTGTCTCTTCGCTCTAACTGGCTGGGGCCCGAACTTTCCCTGATGGTTGCAAACTGAGACAGTCTTACTGGCTGTCCCTGGTTATTGGTAAACAATAATTTGCTTACATCTTCAATGCTGCTTCTGTTGAAATTGCCGTAACGGATATTGATGTCGTACTCGTACTCTCCCTGACGGAACTTGCCATTGGTATTTCCGCTGAACGCTGTTTGCATGGTAGAACCAACGGTGGAAAGATTCAATCCGAGTGCGGCCATCTTATCGCGGTCTACCTGCACGCTGATTTCCGGGTTACCGGTTTCAACGGTCAGTTTCATTTCTGTTGCACCGGGTACTTTTTTCAATTCGTCCATGGCCACTTGTGCAAACTGAATGGCACTGTCCAGTACCGGGCCGGTTACCACGAGTGCAAGCGGCGCTCTTTCTGCAGATCCCAAAATACTGATGGGTACTGTTTTTACTTTGGCGCCCACCAATAATGGCGCCAGTTCCAGTTTGGTCTTGGCTGCAAAAATGGAAGCTTCGTCTGCACGTTCGTTCTTAGGTACCAGCTGCACGGCAATCTCAGATTTGTAGGGTGTTGCCTGTGTTCCGCCCGTACCATCACTGGATTGTCCTACCGTTGTAATGATCCGGGTTACGCCGGGTTTGGATTTTAAATAGTTTTCTGCTGTTTGGGTCATAGCATTGGTACGCTCAATGGAAGCGTCTTTGGGCAGTTCAATCTGCACCAGGAATTCGCCACGATCGCTCTTGGCAAAAAATTCCGCTCCAATGAATCCTGCTCCCAGTAACCAGAAGGAGGCCATCAGCAAACTGAATACCAGTGCCAGTGTGGTCTTTTTATGACCCAGGCTCCATTTCAGGATAGCTGTTACCCATAGGGTAAATTTATGCAGACCTCTTTCGAATGCAATGATCAGTTTTCCAAACACGGTTTTTCCGGTAATGCGTTCCAGTTTTCCAAAACGGGAAGACAACCAGGGCACAATGGTGAAAGAGGAGAGCAGCGATAACAAGGTGGCAATTACAACGGTTACGCAGAATTCTTTCAGGATATCTGCTGCCAGTCCGGTACTCAGTGCAATGGGCAGGAATACCACCACAATTACAAGGGTAATAGACGTAACGGTAAAACCAATTTCTTTGGTGGCTTCAAATGCAGCCCTTACCCGGTTCTTACCCATTTCCATGTGCCGGTAAATATTCTCCAGTACCACAATGGCATCGTCTACCAGGATACCTACTACCAGCGACAAAGCCAGTAAAGACATCAGGTTGAGCGAATAGCCCAGCAGGGCCATACCAATAAAGGTAGAAATCAGTGAAGCCGGGATGGCTACCATTACAATCAATGAGTTCCGCACACTGTGCAGGAAGAACAGCATCACCAGCGCCACAAGCACAATCGCCAGGAAGAGGTCGAACAACACTGCGTTGGCAGATTCCAATGTGTACACGGAACTGTCGTTTGCTACATTCAGTTTTAAACCTACAGAAGCATAATCTTTTTGCAGTTTTTCCAGACCGGCCCTGGTCTTCTTACTCACAGCCACTGCATTGGCATCGGATTGTTTGATCACCTGTAATGCAATGGCCGATTCCTGATTCACGCGTGCCACTTTCTCAATGTCTTTCTGAGAATCCTGTACATCCGCAATATCTACCACCCGAATCTGTGCGCCTCCTTTGCTGGTGGCCACAACCAGGTTTCTCAGTTCTTCTACATTTTTATACTTACCCGATAAACGGATCAGGATGTCCCGTTCTCTTGTTTGAACACTTCCGGTAGGGAAGTCGAGATTGGAACTCAAAATGGCCTGCTGCACCTGCAGCAGTGAAAGGCCGTAACCTTCCAGCTTGTTGGCATCTAAGTTTACCTGAATCTCTCTTTCCTGTCCGCCGATCAGTTTTACCTGAGCCACACCATCCACCCTCGAAATAGCCGGCGCAATCCGCTGGTCTACCAGGTCGTAGAAGGCCGATTCATCCATATTGGAAGAAGCGGAAATGGTCAGGATGGGTAAATCGTCGAGCGAGAATTTATTCAGCGAAGGAGGATCCACATCGTCGGGCAACTTGGCCAGGATGGCGTTGATTTTTCGCTGTGCATCATTTAATGCATAGTCTACATTGGTTCCGCTGTTGAGGGTAATGGTTACGAGGGAAACACCTTCATAAGATTTGGAATCAATCTTTTTGATGTTCTCCATCGAAGACACTGCATCCTCAATTTTTTTTGTTACGGTATTTTCCACCTCACCCGGAGATGCGCCCGGATAAACGGTTACAACAGATACTACCGAAGGAGAAAATTTCGGAAGCATCTCGTAGTTGAGTGAGGTATAGCTCAGAACACCACCCAGGATCAGTATGATGAACAGTACAATGACCAGGGTGGGTCTTTTGATGGATATCTCTGCAATTTTCATGTCAATGGTTTATTTAATGGGCACAATTTTACTTCCGTCGGACAGGTTGATCTGCCCGCTGGTAATCACGGTTTCTCCTTCTTTCAATCCCTCCAGAATCTGCACCTGATCGCCCATGATCCTTCCGGAAATGACTTTTCTTGCACGGGCGATATTGCCCTGCTCCACAATAAATACCTGGTTGCTGCTCACGCTACCTGCAAAGGCTGCTCGCGGTACAACGATGGTAGGAACCTGCTGCGGAAACTGGAATACGGCAGTGCCGTACATACCGGCTCGCAGCATATTGTTGGGGTTGGAAGCAATTTCAATTTCAACAGGGAAGTTGAGCGCTGCATCTGCTTTGGCCGCAATAAAGCTGATCCGGCCTTCAAAGTTTTTATCGGGGAATACACTGGCCTTAACCTGAACCTTATCTCCGGTTCTCAGCTGTGCTACCTGATTTTCATTCACCGTAACGGCCAGTTTCAATTTGGCCACATTCACGATTTCGAACAATTTGGTTCCGGGAGATACATAGGCACCCGGTTCGATGTAGCGTTTGTTGATTACACCGTTGATGCTTGCATGTACATTGGCATCTTTTACGCGGATGCTGGCCTGGGATACCCGTGCCTGCGCATTTTCCACTGCAAGTCTTGCCTGATCCAGTTGTTGTTGTGTAACACCACCTGTTTTGAAAGCATTTTCAAAACGTTGCCTGTCTCGTTGTGCATTCTGCAGATTGGCTTTTGCACTTTCCAGATCCACATTCAAGGTGCCCGCATCAATAATCGCCAGGGTTTGACCAACGCTTACCTTACTGCCTTCTTTAACCAATACCTGCACTACACGGCCAGAGCTTTCAGATGCAAAATCCATTTGCTGGAAAGGGTAGAAGTTACCATTGGTGGCGAAGTTGAGATCCGGTGAAATCAACAGCACCGGGCTGGTTTTAACAGCAACATCCCCCGTGGACTTGGCTACCACACTTGTTTTTTCCTGGTTTTTCTTTTTGTTACCGGTTAATACTTTTCCGATAACAGCTATTGCACCGGCGATGACCACCAGTGTTATGATAACGTTTATAACAGACCTCTTTTTCATTGATATCGTTTGTGTTGATTGTAAATGATGTTAAATTTCCCTGTTTAATATTGACCGTAAATTTCCCTGTGCCTTGATGAGTTGGATCTCAGCTACTTTGTAACTGAGCAGGGCAGAAGAGTAGTTGTTCTGCGCATCGGTCAGTGAGTTTTCCGCATTCAGCAGATCCGTTAAAGTAGCCAGACCGTTCTGGTAGTTGTTGGTGGTATTTTCATACACCTGTCGGGCCAGTTCTACGTTTTCCTTTTGCGTATTCAGGGTAATGATGCTGTTGTTGATCTGCGTTTTTGCGTTTTCAAAAGCAAGATTCAGCGCCAGTCTGGTAGAAGAAATGTCTTCGTTTAATTTGCGCAATGCAATATCGGCCTGTTTCACTTTAGCCTTGGTGGCTCCACCTGTGAAAATGGGCACTTTCAGGTTTAGGCCAAGCGAGGCTACATCAAACCAGTTTACACCGCTGCCCAGTCCTTTGAAATATGGGAATTTGTTGCCCAAACCATTGTAGGCATAGTTGCCGTTGAAGGACAGGGTGGGTAAGCCGGTGCTTCTAACGGATTCTTTCTGATAGCTCAGCAGTTTTTGCTGTGTAGTCAGTACCTGCATTTCTGTACGGCCGGATACATCCACCACATCATCTTTGGGAACTGCCTGTGGGTTGATTTTGTCCAGAGGCTCATCCGGAATGTAAACGGATTCCTGTATGGGCATACCCATATAAAACTTGAGCTGGTTCACCAGCAGTGATTCTCCGTTGGTCAATTGCTGCTTCCGGCTTTTCAGGTTGATGACGTTTACCTTGTTTCGGTCCACATCAATTTTTTTGGCCAGCCCGCTTTTATACAATTGCTCCAGTACATCCTGCATCCGCTGGGTGTTTCTGATGGTAGAATCCAGCACACTCATTTGTTGCCGCTGAACCAATACCTGATAATAAGTAGTGGCTACCTGTTCAATAATTTGTTCCTCTGTAAGCTGCGAATTGATCCGGTAAAACTCCGCTGTGGTCTTGGCGGCTTTCAATCCTACAAATACGGAGTTATCGAACAGGGTTTGTGTAACCGACAAACCAAAATTGCTGTTCCATTTCTGACCGAATGCAACAAAGAGGGTTGTTCCCGGTTGCCCGGCCAGTTCTCCAGGTAATGCGCTGAGTGGCAGAATGGCGTTGTACGTAAGTCCGGCATTTCCGGTGATCTGTGGCAATGCCCTTGCTTTTACTTCGTCTATCTGGTATTGTCCGTTTTCTATATCCAGTTTTGCTTTGCGTGCATTCTGGTTGGCTTCCAGTGCATATTTCACAGCATCATTCAGGTGCAGGGGCTCTATTGTCTGTGCCTGCAGGGAACTGTTCATGCACCAAAAAAGGGTAATGGCTGCCAGGCAACTGTTGCGCAGTGTCCCGGTCCACCGGAATGGATCCTTTCCGGGTTTTGTTGTTTGCTCTTTCGTTTTCATTGTATCGGTTTGCTTCATGTTTTAATTGCTCTTTTTTGATTTCAGCCCGTCGAACATCAATTCCACCAGGGCTTTTTGTTTGTGTATCAGACTTTCTATTTCTGTCTGGTCCGGCGGAGGGCATTGTTTTCCCAGGCAAATGGCCATGGAAGTAATGGCATCGAGAATCAGGGTTACTGTTTCAACAGCGTTGGTGGGCCTGATTTCTCCCTTGCTGATTGCCAGTTCAATTTTTTTCGCCAGTAATCCGGCTTCGGCCTGCTTTGTTTCGTTCCGGATGGCTTCTAAGCCCGGCTCCCTGATCAGGTCGTCCGAATTCAGCTGAATAAACAGCATGTGGTATTTCGAAAAAAAATGCAGCCGCATGTCTATCAACGACAAGAAGGCTTCTCTGGCGGTTTCTTCCAGATCCAGTATGTCATTCAGTGTTTCTATGTATTCGCCAGAAATCTTAGCGGTAACACTGGCAATAAGCTGTTGCTTATCGTGGTAGTGGTACATCAACGCCTGCTTGCTCATTTGCAGGTCTTCGGCTATTTCGGTCAGCGTGGTTTTATTCACTCCGAAATGCGATAACCGCCTGATAGCAGCATCCAGGATTTGTTCCTGTTTTACGGGGAGGTTCATTTTTTACTTTTTGACTAACTGACTTTTTTTATATAAAAGTCAAAGATAAGGCAAAAAAAAGATTAGCTGCTCAATCCCTTAAAAAAAATGTCGGAAAAAGCCTTTTCCTTCTCTAAAATGGCTAAAAATTGCTCTTTTTCAGGGAAAATACTGGGATTTTGGGTAAAAAAGCTGGTTCTGTACCCCTCCAGGAAATCGTGGTACAATTCGGCAGTTTTCTCCACATCTTCTATCTGAAATACCTTTTGCTGCCGGCCTTTCTCAATAATTGAGGTGATTCTGTTTAATTCTTTCCGGCGCAAATGCGAAAACAGTTCTTCCAGGTTTTTGGGGAGGTTGGCCTGGTTAAAGCGCTTCAGAAATTCAATGATGTTGTAGTATTTAATGATGTACTCGGTTCTTCTTTCCAGAAAAATATGCATCATTTTTACCGGATCTTCCTGTTTGGCCAACAATTGATCCGTGTGTTCTGTGGTAATTTTAAAGATATGCATCAACACCGCCGCATACAAACTGTTCTTGTCGGGGAAATAGTAATACAACAATGCTTTGGATATAGACAAATCGCCCGCGATCTCATTCATGGTGGTTTTGCCAACCCCAAAATGAGCAAATCGTTTGATAGCCGCTTCGATGATTTGTTCCTGTTTTTGATCCTGTGCCATGTTGCTTTGCTATAAATGAATTCCCATAATGTAATCGTCCATTACAAAACCATGTTCCAGTTCCAGCACTTTTTCTTCCAGCACTTTCAGTCCCTGCCTTTCATAAAACTGTCGGGCGTTATTCTGTTTATTGACCTGTAAAATCAGCTGAACTGCTCCATTGCTCTTGGCGTACTTCATCGCCTGTTGCAACAGGGCTTTACCTGCTCCTGTTTTTTGTATCGATGGAAGTACATAGAGTTTGTTCAATTTAAAAACCCCGCCCCCTTCATCGGACACCGAAGCAAAACCAATGATCTGGTTGCCTGCTTCCGCCAGGTAAAAACGATGGCCGCTTTGCAGTTGTTGCTCCAGGGAATGATTGCTATACATCATTTCCAGCATATAGCGGATTTGCTCTTCTGATATAATACCACCGTATGTTTCCGGCCAGGTCTGCTCTGCTATCTGCCGGATGATTCCGATGTCCTGCATTGCTGCTTCACGGATTTTTAAGGAGTTGTTCATGCGCTCCATTATACTGTTTTCAAGCTCTCTTCAATCGTTTGTATCCGGGCTTCCGCATCGGCCTGTTTCTTTCGTTCGAGGGCTATGACTTCCGGTTTGGCATTTTGTACAAACTTTTCGTTGCTCAGTTTCTTCATCACCGATGCCAGGAAGTTTTGCTCATAGGCCAGGTCTTTCAGCAAGCCGGCTTTGATGGCCGCAGTATCCAGTTGCTTTTCCGCTTCAATATAGAACTTGTCTTTCTCAATATTCACCACAATGGTATTGGCTACCGTAGCAGTTGTGTATTGAACGGAATCTGCATTCACCTGTTTCATCAGGATGGCTTCAATGAGCTGGTAAGCCGCCTGATCGTTGGTTTGTATGTGCAGTCGGATGGTTTCTTTGGGCTTGATCTGGTTTTTGTTCCTTGCATCGCGCAGGGCTGTGATCACCTGTTTCAGCAATTCTCCGGATGCTAATACATCGGTGTCTGCAGGGCTGATAGCAGGATATTGTTTTACACAGAGATCATCGGTCTGCTCGTTCAGCAGGTGATAAATTTCTTCTGTGATAAATGGCATGAACGGGTGCAGCAACTGCATCAGGTGTTCAAAATACTGAACGGTTTTATGGTATACCACCGGATCAATGGGTTGCTCAAATCCGGGCTTCACCCATTCCAGGTACCAACTGCAGAAATCGTCCCAGATCAGCGAATAGATGGTCTTTAATGCCTCACTCAGTCTGAACTGGGTCAGCATGGTATCCACTTCCGCACTAACCTGGTTCAGTCTTTGTTTAAACCAGTTCAGCGCAAACTGTCCTTCTGCCGGCACTTTCGCAGCTGCCGTAGTGCCTGCGGTTCCGGAAGCACTGGCATTGGTGGCAATGCGGCTTTCCCACATCTTCACCAGCTTCAGCGCATTCCACAATTTATTGTTGAAATTTCTTCCCTGCTCCAGTGCAGATTCATCAAATAAAATATCGTTTCCGGCAGGAGAGGCAATCATGATACCAAAACGAACGGCATCTGCACCATACTGATCTATCAGCCCCAGCAGGTCCGGAGAATTCCCCAGGCTCTTGCTCATTTTTCTGCCCTGCTTATCTCTTACGATTCCGGTGAAATACACATCGCGGAATGGTTGCTCCTGTTTGTATTCGTAGCCCGCCATGATCATCCTGGCTACCCAGAAGAAGATGATTTCCGGAGCAGTTACGAGGGTGCTGGTAGGATAGTAGTAGCTTACTTCTTTATTGCCCGGATCAGATAACCCTTTGAATACCTCAAACGGCCAGAGCCAGCTCGAGAACCAGGTATCCAGGCAATCGTCGTCTTGCCGGATATCTGCCAGGGTCCATTGTTTTTCGCTGTTGCTGTTGATCTGTGCCAATCCTTCTTCAGCGGTCCTGGCTACTGCAAATGAACCGTCGGGTGCATACCATGCAGGAATCCGGTGTCCCCACCAGAGCTGCCGGCTGATGCACCAGTCTTTAATGTTCTCCATCCAGTGCCGGTAGAGGTTCTTGAATTTTGCCGGATGAAAATGAATATCATCGTTCATCACCGCGCCCAGTGCCGGTGTGGCAAGTTCCTTCATGCTTACCCACCACTGTAAACTCAGTCTGGGTTCTACCACCACATCGGTCCGTTCACTGAAACCAACCTGGTTTGTGTATTCTTCAATCTTGTGTATATGATTGGCCGCTTCCAGATCGGTTACAATTTTTTTGCGCACTGCAAATCGTTCTTCTCCCACGTACAGCTGTGCAGCTTCGCTCATGGTTCCATCATCGTTCATGGTATCGATGATTTCCAGATTGTATTTCTGTCCCAGCTGGTAATCGTTCATATCGTGCGCCGGTGTTACTTTCAGGGCGCCTGTACCAAAATCCAGTGTTACATACTCGTCGGGAATAATCTGGATCTTTCTGTTGAGCAGGGGCACGTAAGCATGTTTACCATGCAGGTGTTTGTAGCGTTCGTCGTTTGGATTTACGCAGATGGCCGAATCGCCCAGGATGGTTTCCGGACGTACGGTGGCAATGGTAATAAAGTCAACACCATTTTTTCCTTCGGTCAGCGGATTGGCCAGCGTAGATCCTTCCAGCACATATTTTACATAATACAGTTTGCTCTGTACTTCTTTATAAATTACTTCCTCGTCGCTCAAGGCAGTTTTTGCCCGCACATCCCAGTTGATCATTCGCTTTCCGCGATAGATATGTCCCTTCTTGTATAAGTCTATAAATACATTGATTACGGAATCGTAATAATCCGGATCCATGGTAAATGAAGTCCGGTCCCAGTCTAAACTGCATCCCATTTTGCGCAGTTGCTGCAAAATGATGCCCCCGTATTTTTCTTTCCACTCCCAGGCATATTGCAGAAATTCTTCTCGGCTCAGCGACGATTTGGCAATCCCTTTTTCGCGGAGCATGGCTACCACCTTAGCTTCAGTTGCAATCGAAGCATGGTCGGTTCCGGGTACCCAGCAGGCATTTTTGCCCTGCATTCTCGCACGGCGAATCAGGATATCCTGAATGGTATTGTTCAGACAGTGCCCCATGTGCAACACTCCGGTAACATTGGGAGGGGGTATTACAATGGTATAGGATTCCCGTTCGTCGGGCTTGCTGGCGAAATAATTTTTAGAGATCCAATGTTCGTACCATTTAGATTCAATGGGGGTGGGTAGGTAGTTCTTGCTCAATTCCATGGTATGCCTTAACCGGTTAATTCCTTTTATTGTATAAAAAAGCAAATTTAAGGAATCGCAGGGAGGGTTGTGCAGAAAAGCTTGGCCTTACCAGGTGGAGATCAGTTCGGTCTTTTCCAGCAGGATATCCGAGATAGAAGGGGTGTACAGCAGGCAATCCAGATCGGGCACGGTTGTTTCAATTAAAGGAGCTCTGTGCAGGCTGTATTTCCGGGCCTGTTCGCGGGCTTTTTTGGAAATGATTTTGGCGGCATCTCCCGGCATATTGCAGGAAATGCAGGTACTGCCCAGTATAAAAAACAGGAGTACACTTGTAGTAATACACGCTTTCCCCGGATGGTTCATTGGTTTCATTTTATGATAAACGGACCTGTGTTGAAAAAGTTACATTTCCGTTGAATAATAAGTAGCATCCACCACCCAAATATTACAATGGGGCAGGAATTATGGTCTGCCGGCCCATTCCATATACGATATCAGCGCTACCATAAGCACCAGCAGTGCAACAATTGAAGCGTTTCGTGTTTTTTCTCCCAGTCTGAATGGTGTTTTTGTTGCAGCCATGACCGTTGTTTTATAGCAAATAATCTGTTTATTGACTCAAATCGTTAATTTCGATTTTTATCACAGTTAAGGTAATTATAATATTTGAATTTTTCAAATATCAAGGTGTTGAGTTATGCAGTATGCGATAGTAGACATTGAAACAACGGGCGGTTTCCCACAACAACATGGTATCACTGAAATAGCCATCGTACTGCACAACGGAAAGGAAGTGGAAGGGAAATATGAAACCCTGGTGAACCCGCACCAGCCTATTCCGCCTTTTATTGCCGGTATGACCGGAATCTCCGATGAAATGGTTGCTGCCGCCCCTTCTTTCAATGAAGTGGCTGCACAAATTTATAATCTGCTGAATAACAGAATATTTGTTGCTCATAATGTGAATTTTGATTTTTCTTTTGTGAAGTATCATTTGCAACAAGCTGGTTATGAGCTTCAAACACCCAAATTATGTACCATTCGCCTGAGCCGGAAAGTATTTCCCGGCTTTAGAAAATATGGCTTGGGCCATTTGTGCAGGGAGCTGAATATTGCCATCGAAAACAGGCACCGTGCCGGAGGTGATGCCCTGGCCACTGCACAGGTACTGGACCTGGTACTCCAGAACAATGGCCAACGGCTGATCCGGGAAATGTTGCAGAAAGAGAACAGGGAATACCTGCTTCCTCCCAATTTGCCCGGTCACTATCTCAGCAAGCTTCCGGCTACTCCCGGTATTTATTATTTCCACAATAAAGTGGGGAAAGTAATTTATGTAGGAAAGGCCAAGAACCTGAAAAAACGGGTTGTCAGTCATTTTACCGGTCTGGACATAACCAAAAAACGACAGGATTTTCTGCGGGAGATCTATGAAATATCCCATACAGACTGTCCTACTGAATTCATTGCCTCCTTGCTGGAAAGCATCGAAATCAAACGGCTCTGGCCCGCCTTCAATAAAAGTCAGAAAAGATTTGAGCAGCAGTGGGGTATTTATGTGTTCGAAGACAACAGGGGTTATCTCCGGTTGGCAGTAGACAAAAAACACAAGCATACCCAGCCGGTGGTTTCCTACGCCCTGCTCGTAGACGCCCACCGTGAGTTATGGAAAATGGTCCGCAACCACGAACTGCATCCGGCACTTTGTTTTTTAGACAGCAATCCCCCCGAGAGCCTCCCGGAGGTAAACGCCTATAATGCTTCGGTCAGAGGTGCGTTGGAAGCCATTCATGCCGAACAAAGCAGTTTCATCATCCGCGAAGCCGAAACCGTTATCCTGGTGGAAAAAGGCAAGTTCTTTGGTATGGGGCCGGTGGCTGAATGGTCCAGTCTGGAAGACCTCAAGGCTGCTGTTACGCCATATGCAGAAAATGAAGTGGTGCGCAGCATGATCCGGAAATACACCGAAATGTATCCGGGTAAAGTGGTGCATATGTAACTGAATTCAATTTCCCTTACTTTCGCTGCCCTTAAATTGAACAGAGAACTTATTTAAACAGAGAGATTATGTCGTTCGCTCCTATGATTGCTGCGAAGCTGGGTTTACGCAAAGCGCAGGTAGAAACCGTGTTGGATTTATTGAAAGAGGGGTCTACTATTCCCTTTATTGCGCGTTACAGAAAAGACAGTACCGGAAACCTCGATGAAGTACAGGTACAGCAGATTCAGGATGAACAGAAACTGCTGCTTGCTTTTACCGAACGCAAAACCTTTATCGAAAAAACCATAACCGACCAGGGTAAGATGACCGAAGCGCTGCAGGCTAAAATTGATGCAGCTACCACTTTGCCTGAACTCGAAGATATTTACCTGCCTTATAAGGTAAAACGCAAAACCAAGGCGGTGGTTGCCCGTGAAAATGGCCTGGAACCCCTGGCTAATTTTTTACTGGAGCAGGGAGCAGGTAATCCGGAAGAAGAAGCTGCTAAGTTTTTCAACGAAAAAATTACTACAGTAGAAGAGGCTTTGCAGGGTGCAAGGGATATCATTGCAGAAACGGTCAATGAAAATGCAGCAATCCGTGCCCGCCTTCGGAAACTGTTCGAAGATACGGCCACGCTGCAAAGTAAAGTGCTGACGGATAAAGAAGCAGAAGCCATTAAATACAAAGACTATTTTGATTTTTCAGAGCCCATTCATAAAATTCCTTCTCACCGTATCCTGGCCATACTCCGAGGTTTCCTCGAAGGGTTCCTGCGAATGAACATTGCTCCGGTAGAAGAGGAGGCACTTTACGAAATTGAAAAGGAATACATCAAAGGGATGAATCCCTCTTCGGACCATTTGTGCAAAGCCATTAAAGATGCCTACCGCAGGTTGTTACAACCCAGTCTGGAAACAGAATGCAGAACTGCGCTGAAGCAAAAAGCCGATGAGGAAGCCATCAATGTATTTGCAGAGAATCTGCGGCAGCTGTTGTTGAGCGCTCCGTTGGGTAGTAAAAGAATTCTGGCCATCGATCCGGGTTATCGCACGGGATGTAAAGTGGTTTGCCTCGACGAAAAAGGAGAGTTGCTTACAACCGATCTGATTTACGTGCATGAGGCCAACCGGATCTACGACAGTGAACACAAAATCAGGCAACTGGTAAAGCAATTCGATATTCAGGTATTTGCGATTGGTGATGGTACTGCAGGCCGGGAAACAGAGCAGTTTATCAAGAAACTGAATCTTTCCCTTCCGGTATTTCTGGTGAACGAGGATGGCGCTTCTGTATATTCTGCCTCCGAAATAGCCAGGGAAGAGTTTCCGGATTATGATATTACCGTACGTGGTTCTGTAAGCATCGGGCGCCGTTTGATGGATCCCCTGGCAGAGCTGGTGAAGATTGATCCCAAAAGCATTGGTGTAGGGCAGTATCAGCACGATGTAAATCAGTTTCGCTTAAAGGAAAAGCTGGACCAGACCGTGGTGAGTTGTGTAAATACAGTAGGAGTGAACCTGAATACGGCCAGTAAGCAATTGCTGAGTTATGTGAGTGGGATCAACGAAACAGTGGCGGAGAATATCATCCGGCACCGCAAAGAGATCAAAAAGTTTTCGGGCAGATCGGAACTGCTGAAAGTTCTCCGGCTGGGCGCCAAAGCGTATGAGCAATGTGCAGGCTTCCTTCGTATTCCGGACGCAGAGCATCCGCTGGACCGAAGTGCCGTTCACCCCGAAGCATATCCGATTGTTGAAAAGATGGCGGCCGATCTCCATACCAATGTTAGTGCACTCATTGGCAACGAAGCCCTGCTCAAAAATATTGATGCTAAAAAATACGTAACCGAGCAGATTGGTGCTCTTACCCTGAACGATATCATTAAGGAATTGCAAAAGCCCGGTCTCGATCCGCGCAGTGAGCTGGAACAGTTTGAATTTGCCAATATTTATTCCATTGAGGAAGTAAAAGTGGGCGATGTATTGCCCGGACAGGTAACCAACCTGACCCGCTTCGGGGCCTTCATCGATATTGGTGTAAAGCAGGATGGGCTGGTGCATGTAAGTGAAATTGCCAACCGCTACATCAGCGATCCGGGTGAGGCGCTGAAGCTGGGGCAGAAAGTGAAAGTGAAAGTATTGGAAGTAGATATAGCCCGGAAAAGAATTGCGCTGTCTATTAAACAAACCGAAACGGATAGTGGCACCCGTTCTTCAGGAGCACGTTCCGGTCATGAAGGAAACAGAAAGGGTCAGGTGCAAAACGGCCGTAATACAGCTGCTCCTAAAGAAGACCTCAGCAACATGAATGTAACGGATGCGTTACAGG
>JAQTZD010000147.1 GCA_028687975.1 Sediminibacterium sp. | reverse complement strand
TGAACTGTTTCATCGGTTGGCAATGATGATTTTGGTTGAGTACTGTTTTTTGCTGCTCTCATGTATCAGTTGCAACTGGTACATGCCATTCCTTAGGATGCGGTTGAATGTTAATGGTTGTGTTCCGGATACGCCATTGTGGTAAATGGATTTTGAGAAGACCACTGTTCCTTCAGGCCCGATCAGCAGAAGCTGATAATGGCCTTCTTCCAGCTTGTTCAGTTGAAGAGAGGTACTGTTATTGGTAACAGGGTTTGGATAAACATTCAGGAATGCTTCCGGATTATTTTTCTGCAATAGCACGGTATTGCTGTACCAGAAACCGGCATCCATTCTATAGGTTTTTACCCTATAGTACAACCTGTTTTGTTGCAAGGCGGTATCAGTAAAACTGTAGCTACCCCCTGCATTGGCATAAACGGTTGCCAATGCGTTGAATTCAATACCATTGGTAGATTTCTCCAGTTCAAAATAGAGGTTGCTGGCATCGTTATCTGCTTTCCAGGAGAGGATATTAGCTGTTCCGGTATAAGTGCCTGCTAAACTAACTGGTGTTCCGGATACCTGAACCGGCAGCGGTAGTTTGGATATGATTGCAAACCGGTTGAAGAAACTGCCGGAATCTGCTCTGTTAGTTGTAAAAGCTACCCGGATAGTATCCGATCCTGAACGGATGTAGCTTTGTTTGTTCAGGTATTGATCATACAGAAATACCATTTTGCCGTTGCTTGCAAAATGAGTCGGAATGATATTCAACGTATAGTTGGTGTTGTTGTTGACCTGCCACAAGAGAAGTGGAATGGTATCCTGCCCATTGAGCGGTTTACGACTCTCAATACTCAATAAAGTAGTTCCTTTTGTGTTGTTTATAATGGCGATGTTCTCATTTCCGTTGGTGATTTTCCCTGCATCCTCTGTTGTGAGCACTTCATTGCTGTTGTCTGTTCCAAAAAGAACAGTCGAGCCATCCATGACTACATTACCCCTGTTTGCAATATAACGCTGTAAAATGATACCCAGTTTGTTGTCTGTTCTGATGCTTACTGGTATTGAGAAAACAGATGTTGCTGCACTTCCTACAGCTTTATTGCTTTCCCTGAATTCTACTGCAGGACTGGTACTGCTGTTGTTCCTTACAAAAATGGCCTGGCCAGGTTGTATATAATTGTTGGTGTTGCCTACTCCGTTACTGGCACCCGATTCGGAGCCTGTTCCTCCTGTTCTGATCCAGGTAGCATATACACCGTTGATGCCAAGGGTAGGGTCAAAATACCAATAAGTACTTTGAATATTGGAAGTGCCCCCGGTATTGTCCAGTAATTTACCCCAACTCACCGGACTGGCGTATGGGTTGGCGATCAGGCTAAAACCAGTGGGGCTGGAACTGTTCAATGAAAAGGAAGAATTATGAACACCGTTGCTTACCCCTGAAGTATTGTATTGAACCGTTCCATAAATTAATTTGCCAGTGGCCCTGAGTACTGTAGCCCGGTTCATGGTAGTAGGGGTGGGTGTTCCTGCAAGATTTACATTCCGGTCGCCCCTGATCAGAATGCGGTATCCTGTATATGGATCCAGTGCGGTAGATGCGGTGTTGGTTACGGCGGGATATGTGGTGCCGTTATAGGTATACATCGACACATTGCCCGTTTGTGTTTTGTCCAATCCGGAGGAGATGTCTACTACTCCCGGTGTCCCGGCAACGCCCGTAATATGCGTCCCGAACCCTACAGGAGAAGCTCCTCCTTCCTGCCAGTTGCTCAGGATGCTGCTGTTGAAAGTATAGACCCCTGCGCCAAGGTCTCTGTAGCTTCTAAATCCGGCAGGAATATAGCGTTCTACCCTAATACCACCGGAAGAACCGTAGGTAATGGCAGCACCGGCGCCTACTTCGGCCACTCTTGCAGAACTTGAAATACCGGAGGAAATCAGTCCCAGCACCTGGTTGTTGGTTCTTAATGTACCATTCGTGAGTACCAGTTGATTCGTGATATTCACGCTGTTGGACAAGGTTGCTCCTCCACCTCCTGTTCTGTTGAGGGTGAGCGTATTGATGTAGTTGTCCGTTCCTGCTTCTCTAAATCCAATACCTGCAAATACCACGGTATTCCCCGCAATAGTAAGGTTAGATGAAGCAGATCCGAGCAAATGGCCGTTGGATAAGTTGGCATTTCCTTCCAGTGTAAGGGTATACCCATTAATGGATAAGAAACCATCAGGATTGTTCAGGTTTAAATCACCTTTGATGGTCAGGGTATTCGTTAATCGGGCAGTTCCGGTTCCATTCAATGTTAAATGGTAAAAAGGCAGATCCGGTAAATCGTGATCTCCGCTAATATAGGAATTATAAGTAGCGCCGGTCCCGATAGAATATGTGCCCGTCCCCTTGGTAAATGACTCCAGAACAACAATCGTACTTCCTCCCAGCACGGACCGGTTTCCTCCGGAAGCGTCCAGTGACGTATAGGTGCCCGGAGCAATTCTTTGAGCTCCTGTAGCGGCCCGGTTGTAGTGTACCGGAAAGTTCCAGGTGATATTGGGCGGAAGGTTGTTGTTTTGTCCGGCAATTCTCAGCAGGCCACTTCCAGCAGTGGTCATGTCACCGGCATTGGAGATATAGTTGAAGTTTCCTGTACTGGTCATTGCCAGCGTGCAACCCGACTGAATGGTCAGCACTTCGGACATATATAAGATGGTGGAAGGTATGGTTACAATTGTGCCTGTTCCACTGATGGTCAGGTTGGCGAATACGACCGGATTTACATTGGTATGTGTACCGGTGGTGGTGATTTCAAACGTAGAGCCAGGAAGGAAATCCAGGATTACGGCAGACAAAACGGTACTGTTGACATCTGTGCTGAGTGCATGAACGTATCTGCCGTTGTTTTCTATCTGGAACATGGTTTCGGAACCCGCAAAATCGATTGCGTGGCTGGCGGTTAATGTTCCGCCGGATGCAATGATGAGCTGCCCCCCTCCCGGAATTCCTGCATCATCGATGGTCATCGGACCACCTGTGGTTAAACTGCTGCCATTGCGAACAATGAACACATCGCCTGAAAAGAAGTCGGATGGTGCAGTACCTGAACCATCCGTGTTAGTACCCCATGTAGTTTCCAGGTTGGCATTTCCGCTGGCTTTGGAATAATAAGTTGTTTGTGCACTGATGGGTGCAAAGGAGAGTCCCAAACAGAAAAAGGATACTAGTATTTTGTATATGTACTCCATGGATGAATCAAATCTGGCATTTCTGCGGGGAGGTAAAAAATGGCCTTTTGTCGTTTTTTTTGTAGTGCAAATGTATTATTATAACAGTAAATCGGCGTGTTTATACCATAAATGCCGAATATTTTATATTAAATACGGCTATTTTATCCCATAAATTTAATAGAGACTTTACAAAACAACCTAAATTCGCAGCCAGGCAAATCCTAAGTTTGCCGGATTATTAGTACCCCTCGCCGATTTTAATATACTGTTGGTGACTCTTTCACATGTGACTGAGGTGGCAGCGCTATAACTATAT
>JAQTZD010000071.1 GCA_028687975.1 Sediminibacterium sp. | reverse complement strand
TGTTCATCAGAGCTGAAACCTTTGGTGATCATTCCGTATACCAAAACAGCCAATCCAAAACCCATCAGGGCAAAGGACCAGGTTTTCATTTTGCCGGGAACTTCAAATTGTGTTCTTAAAGATGCCATTGTTACTCTTTTAGTTCAGTTAAGACTGATTTGCTTAAATTATTTTGCTGCAACCGCTGTTGCTGCAGGAGCAGCCGGAGCTGCTGATTTTCCTTTCTGTTGTTTTTCCTTGATATAGGCGATAATCATCCAGCGCTGCTTGCGGCTCAGCTGGGAAGCATAGGAACCCATCAGGTTCTTTCCATAAGCCACTGAATAAAACATCTGCCCTGCCGGCATTGCTTCATACTTGGCGTCGCCTACTAAAGTTGCAGGTTTTGCCGCATATGGACCATTACCATCTTTGTACAGAGGACCATTTCCGTCCATTTTGGTTCCATGACAAATACCACAGTTCACCAGGTAAAGACGCTCCGCTTCCAGACGATCTTTGCTGCTAAGTGAATCAATTGGATTTTTTACCAGCTTGGATGCAGTGTAATTGGTGGTATCACCCTGAGCATCTTTCGCAATATGAAAAGGCATTTCCTCTTCACGGGAAATGGTTCCTTCTACTGGTCTGCTGTTGTAATTAACGCCCTTCTCTGCCAGATTGCTGTGATCGGCATAAGTTTCATAAGCACGGCTGTACGCCATATCGGGCATATAAATACTGCCCGGGGTACGCTTCACATCACTGCAGGCTGCAAAAGCAACAACTGCAGTTAAACAAGCTATGATTGATGTATTCTTCATAATTCGGTTAATTCTGATTTACTATTCAGTTACGCTGCTACAATCTGTTTACTTTCAAAAGGCATTTCATCCTTATCATATCTGCCAATCCACCAGCCGTCTTCAGCAACCTGGAAGTCTGTTTCAACAGCGCCATTGTTGCTCAGGAATGCGCGCAAGTCGTCTACGTTGGTAGAATCTGTACACTCAATTACCATTACAAACAGATCGTCTGTGGCACGGGCATGAAAATGATGCTTCTTAACAAAAGGAGCCAGCTGACAGAGATAGCAGAATGTCAATACCATTCCCACCGCTGCAAACAATACGGTCAATTCGAACATGATCGGAATCCAGGCAGGTAAAGCAAAATGTGGTTTACCACCAATGTTCAGGGGCCAGTCTTTGGTGAAAATCCAGCTGATGCTGCTGATTGCCGTAGCTGTACCGGTGATACCATAGATGAAACCGGCTGTATGCAAACTGGTTTCACGCAATCCCATTGCGTGATCCAGTCCGTGAACTGCAAACGGTGTATAGACATCATGGATTTTATATCCGGCAGTACGAACTTTCTTTACTGCAGGAAACAGGACTGCCTCGTCATTAAAACAGCCAACTACAAATTTCTTTTTTGCCATACTTTATTTTTTGTCCATGAATCTTTTGGATCCACGGTAAAACAATTTATTTCAAACTACTAGTGCGCATGTGCATGATCGTGAACAAATGTTTCCAGCTTCTGCTCTTCAATAGCACCCATCTTATCCTTGTATCCTTCACCGGTTGTTTTCAGTACATACTTAATCTCTGCAATTGCAATAACAGGGAAGTATTTGGCAAACAGGAAGAAGCAGGTGAAGAACAAACCGAAGGTACCGGCATAGAAACCAATTTCCCAGATGGTTGGGCTGTAGTATACAGACCAGCTGGATGGCAGGTAGTCGCGGTAGAGAGAAGTAACAATGATTACAAAACGCTCGAACCACATACCGATGTTTACAATAACACTCATGAAGAAGGTAACAAAAATGTTTCTTCTCATTTTGCGGAACCAGAAGATCTGCGGGCTCAGTACGTTACAAGCCATCATACCCCAGTAGCTCCATCCATAAGGGCTGAACAGGTAAGCACGGCTGTACCAGAAAGTGTAGCCCTCGTATTTGTTCTGGCTATACCAACCCATGAAAAGTTCTGTCAGGTAGGCAATACCTACGATAGAACCGGTTAATACAATTACCTTATTCATTGCTTCAATGTGACCGATCGTAACATAGTCTTCCATCTGGAACACTTTACGAACAATGATCATCAGGGTTTGCACCATGGCAAATCCGGAGAAGATCGCACCCGCAACGAAGTAAGGAGGGAAGATGGTGGTATGCCAGCCAGGAATAACTGAAGTAGCAAAGTCGAAGGATACGATGGTGTGCACAGAAAGTACCAGAGGAGTACTTAAACCTGCCAGTACCAGCGACAGACTCTCGTGACGCTGCCAGTGCTTGGTAGAACCGGTCCAGCCGAAAGAAGCGATACCATACAAACGCTTACGCAGTTTGGTGAAAGCACGGTCTCTTACGGTAGCAAAATCCGGAATCAAACCACTGTACCAGAACAACAATGAAACGGTAAAATAGGTAGAGATCGCGAATACGTCCCACAGCAATGGAGAGTTGAAGTTTACCCACAGCGGACCACGGGTGTTAGGGTAAGGCATTACGAAGAAAGCCATCCATACACGACCCATGTGGAAGATTGGGAACTGACCGGCACACATTACCGCAAAAATGGTCATCGCCTCAGCTGCACGGTTTACACCCGTTCTCCAGCCCTGACGGAACAACAACAGGATGGCAGAGATCAGCGTACCGGCGTGACCGATACCAACCCACCAAACGAAGTTGGTGATATCCCAGCCCCAACCCACTGTTTTGTTCAGGTTCCACTCTCCGATACCATAAGTAACCTCACGGTATACACTGTAAACACCAAACATCAATAAGGCTACAGCAATATAAAAGCCAACATACCATAATCTGGTAGGCTTAGCTTCAATAGGGCGAACAATATCTTCTGTAACCTGAGCATAGGTTTTGTTACCATATACCAACGGTTCCCTGAGCTGTGATTCGTACTTTAAATGCATCTTCTCTTATTTTGATCCATGGCGCCTGTGGCCAAAGTAATTTTTATTGCTTCTTATCAAATACAATTATGCGTGCTCTTTCTCAGCAGGTGCGGCTGCTTTTTCCTTACCACCTTCGTGATGCGCTTCTTCATCGCTGTTTCTCACCTTGGCCAGGTAAGTTACACCAGGCAATACGTGCAGTTGTTCCAGCACATAGAACTGACGATTTGGATTTTCCATTCTGTTCATGGTAATTGCACTTTCCTTGCTGTTGGCATTACCAAAAGTAATTGCATTGGTAGGGCAAGCCTGCTGACAAGCCACTTTCACATCACTGTCTGTAAGTGGTCTGCTGTCTTTCTTCGCTTTCAGCTTGCCTTCCTGTAAACGCTGAACACAGAAGGAACATTTCTCGATCACACCTCTTGAACGAACGGTTACATCCGGATTCAACACCATTCTGGTTAAATCATCGTTCATATCGAGTACCACATCGTTCACAATGCCTTTCTGGTTGTCTCCGAAGCTGTCTGCACCGGTGTAATCGGCCCAGTTAAAGCGACGTACTTTATAAGGACAGTTGTTTGCACAATACCTTGTACCGATACAACGGTTATAAGTCATCTGGTTCAGACCTTCACTGCTGTGGTTGGTTGCAGCTACCGGACAAACGTTCTCACAAGGAGCATTGTCGCAATGCTGACACATCAGCGGCTGGAATACCACATTCGGATTATCCATATCGCCACTGTAGTAACGGTCGATTCGCAGCCAATGCATTTCATGACCACGCAGTACTTCAGGCTTACCTACAACGGAAACGTTGTTTTCTGCATTACAAGCCACCACACAGGCACCGCAACCATTACAGGTGTTAAGGTCGATGCTCATACCCCATTTGATACCTGGTCTGTCGAATACAGGATAGAGTGTACCCTGGCTTTCAAATTTCTCCAGTCCACCCCATGGCTTCAGTTCTGCATCACGCTCATCGCGGATTTCAGTTGGATGATGTTTATATGCAGCTAAGGTCAGTTCTTTAACTACCTCGGTACGGTTACCTTGTGCGGTATCGTAACGGCTGTGTGTTTGTGTTAATGCAACAGGATAGGTTTCTCCGGTTAAAGCAACTGTTACATCAGTGCTGGAGAAGTTAACTGCAGCACCGTTCAGGGCAGTTAGTGTATAAGCATTCTTACCAACACCTTCGGCAGATTTACCCACTTTGGCAGTACGTCCGTAACCAACCGCAATACCAATGGTATCAGGATGTGTTCCGGGAATAATCAAAGCAGGAAGTTCCAGGGATTTGCCACCCACAGTCACTTTCACCACTTTCTTAGGAGGGTTTACTTCATAGGCATCCGCCTGTCCGCCATTGTTCAGGTCAATATTCAGTAAGGTTCTGGCCAATGCCGGAGAAACAATTACATAGTTGTCCCAGGTTGCACGGGTAACCGGATCAGGTAATTCCTGCAACCATGGATTGGAAACACCCTGACCTGCACCGATACCAACTTTTTCGTAAAGTACCAGTTCGATCTTTCCGCCTTTTTTAGCAGAGGATGCAGCGGTAACGGCAGCAGCAACAGCAGCTCCATTAAAGCTTCCTGCACTTACTGTTCCATTTGCTGTGGTGAATACACCATCTTGTAAAGCTTTGTCCCATCCTGCTACTCCACCGAGTTTAGCACTCCAGAAGTTTTTCAGGAAGGTAATATAGTCTTCAGTTGCACCGCTCCATTTCAGGAGGCTGTCCTGCCACTGACGTGTTTTAAATAAAGGATAGATGGTAGGTTGTATGAAAGAGAAATAACCACTTTTTGCTTCTGCATCGCCCCAGCTTTCGAGGTAGTGGTGATCAGGAAGAACAATCTTGCAAAGCTCAGCTGTTTCATCAACTTTACCGGCAAAGGAAACAACGGTTTTTACTTTCTTCAGCCCGGATTTTACTTTCTCAGCATCGAACCAGCTATAAACAGGGTTTGCACCGTGGATCAGCAGGGTTCCTACTGAACCTGCGTTCATTTCTTCAACCAGTTTGGCAAATTCACCGTCTACACCTACACGGGTGTTAATGGTTTCTGCCCAGTTGATGGTGGAACCGGCGGCACCAACTGCATTGTTGATGGCATTCACAATGATCTGAACATTCACATCATTGCTTCCGGACACAACCAGCGCAGCGCCCTTGTTATCGTTCAGTGCTTTTGCTGCTTTTTCAATACCTGCTTTCAGTTTGGCGTCTTCGATACCAGCAATTGTCTGACCATTCACCGCACTCAATAAAGCAGCAGCAATGGCAGCTGTTTCGGAAGGACGGTGTAAATATTTTTCATCTGCATTGGAACCGGTGAGAGAAGCTACACTTTCAAAGTGGATATGCTTACTCATTTCAGGTTTTTTCTCGTCGAGTTTTTTACCTACTGCATATTGCCTGGCAAATTCTACAGGAGTCAGCCAGGTACCGAGGAAATCGGCGCCGAGACTTACAATTGCCTTTGCATTATCGAAACGGTAAGAAGGAATTGCACGAACTCCGTTGGTAGCTTCATTGGCCAGCAACATAGCGCTGTAAGAAACCGCATCGTATGTTACGTGTTTACTTCCCGGATATTTAGCTAAAAACTGAGCAACTACAGCTTTTGTAGAAGGAGAAGTGATGGTGCTGGTTAAGATAACCACCGGACCGGAAATTGCGGCAGCGATGGCTTTATCTGCTGCTTCGAAAGTTACTTCCTTACCCTCAATAGTAGGGAAACGGAGACGGGATGTATCGTACAGATCGAGTACCGAAGCCTGCACTCTTGCAGAAGTTCCGCCTGTGGTGAGCGGACTGAGATCGTTTCCTTCAATCTTGATCGGACGACCATCGCGCACTTTGGCCAAAACGCTTACTGTATCTCCATCCTGTACGTAGGTAGTTGCATAATATTTGGCAACACCGGGTACAACATCTTCGGGCTTATTGGCAAAAGGAATAGCCTTTTTAACCGGCATTTCGCAACTAGCTGCGGCTGCTGCGGCTGCCGTGCTGAATCCCAGGTATTTGAGGAAATCCCGGCGAGGTGCTTTTGCTTCAAGAAAACTCTTGCCATCTTCGGCAACAAAGGGAAGCTCTTCCTTAAACTCGTCTTTTACATCCTTATTGTACGCTTCAGACTGATTCAGCTCTCCAAAACTTTGCCAGTGCTTTTTTTGCTCCATAATTATTGATTAACAGTTGACAGCTGCATGAACAGCCCTCATCGTTCGAATTATATTTTTAAAAGAAACTCTCTTACTATTAATAGTGACATTTCTGACACTCTGTACCGCCGATGTGTTCAACAGTAACACCCTTGGTGCTATCCATTTTACCGCTCTTCAGGTCTGCATGGTATTTTTCGTAAATGCTGTAGAAACCATTGTCTTTGAACTGAACCTTGGTTTCGCGGTGACAATTCACGCACCATCCCATGCTGAGATCGGTAAATTGCTTCACTTCGCCCATTTTCTGAATATCACCATGACAAGTCTGACAAGCAACCTGACCGGCTTTTACGTGCTGAGAGTGGTTGAAGTAAACGTGGTCTGGCAGGTTGTGGATACGCACCCATTCAATCGGCTGAGCCTTTGATGGATCCCATGGTTTACCTTCTTCAAAACCTGCATATTTATACAGTTTCTTGATTTCAGCAGTACCGTCTACTTCCTCCCCTGCTTCGTTGAAGATTTTCTCTCCTTTGTATTCGTTGATGGCCATGTGACAGTTCATACAAACATTCACAGAAGGAATCGTAGCCTGTTTACCCTGGGCAACCCCGGAGTGACAGTACTGACAGTTGATCTGGTTGGTTCCGGCGTGAACGGCATGAGAATAGTAAATAGGCTGTTCTGGCTGATAGTCTTTGCTTCTGCCCAGCCCCATAGCACCCTTGGTGGTCAGGTAACCTCCTACAATGAAGAGGATCACAGTAACCATGGCGATATAGCTCTTATTCTTGTAGAAAGGAATTGGCACGAGGAAAGGACGGCCATCTTTCTCATCAGAAAGTCTTTTCAGATTGGAGTTTACCTGCAGCAGGATCAGGGCTACAACAGCCAGGATCAGGGTAAGTATACCATATAATAAGGTATTGTCCGCTTCTACAGGTTTTGCTGCAGGCGCTCCGGCAGTTGCACCGGCGGCACCAGGAGCAGGAACACTCTTGATGTAGGTCAGAATTGCATCAATTTCCTCATTCTTCAGATTGGGGAAAGCATTCATAGCAATGCTGTTGTACTCCTTATACAGGTTATTCGCATAAGCGTCACCGGTTTTCAGAAACGCAGCACTGTTGCGAATCCAGGAATACAGGTTTTCCTTATTGGCCCAGCGATCCTCAACTCCTGCCAGGGCAGGACCCGTCAATTTCTTATGTACGGCATGACAAGAAGCACAGTTGGCACTAAAAAGTGCTTTACCATCTTGCGCTTTTACAGCTACACTAAAACATACACTGAACAGGAAAAAGAAAGCCTTAAGGCTGGTTTTGGCTATAGATCTAGAAAATATCATATGCACATCAATGGTTCTGGTGTGGAAAAATATCCGTGAACGGGGGCAAAAATATGATACGATTGTGACAAAAACTCAATCAGTTATGTTTTTTTTTCTCCTTTATTTACAAGGGTTTTAGCGAAAGTGATCAAACATGATATTTTTTTGTCATGACCAAATGAATTTTTTAAATGACTTTTGCAGCATGTTGAATCGTTTGAAAGAGAAATGGCAGGTGAGCTGGTTACAGTTTGCACTGATTTTCTCCACGTTTGCACTGGGCGGGAGTCTTTGCGGGTATTTGGCAAGACAGGTGCTCTCCCAAACCACTTTGGAAAGAGGCAGTGGCTACGTTGCTTTGTATATTGTATTAATGACCATTTTATGGCCATTTTGTGTTTTGCTGATCAGCATTCCATTTGGTCAGTTCGTATTCTTTAAAAGATATTTATCCCGGATCTGGCATAAAATAACCGGAAAACCACAATAATAATCCCCTCCCCATGACCAATCTGGCCATATTTGCCTCAGGAGCAGGCTCCAACGCCGAAAAGATCATCGAATATTTCAAAGGGAACGATCGTGTACAGGTTGCCCTGATTGTATGCAATAAGCCAACCGCCGGAGTCTTAAAAATTGCAGAAAAACACGAAATCAGCACCTTTTTGATCGAAAAAGAGGGTTTTTTTAGCCAAAACAGCTGTGTTTCTGTCTTAAAAGAGCATCAGATTGATTTTATTATTCTGGCAGGTTTTTTATGGAAAGTACCGGATGCCCTGGTAAATGCCTATCGGGGGAAGATCGTGAACATTCACCCGGCCCTGTTGCCCAAATACGGAGGAAAGGGCATGTATGGAATGCGGGTGCATGAAGCAGTAATCCAAGCGGGAGAAACCGAAAGCGGTATCACCATCCATCATGTAGACGAACATTATGATGAGGGGGCAATTATTTTTCAAGCCAAATGCCCGATTGAACCGGGAGATACCCCCGAAATTCTGGCCCAAAAAGTACACGCACTGGAACACCTGCATTTCCCCAAAGTAATCGCAGAGTTGGTTGCCTCAGAGCCTAAGGGCTAAATTCAGCAGCAGGTAGCGGGGTAGTAGTCTGTAAGTAAGGTTACTGTATCCGATATCGGTTACACGATAACTTCTAAACTGATTAATATTCAAAAGATTACGTCCTGAGAGGGTACAGTCCAGCCTGCTTTTTACCAAATTGCAACTCAGGTCCATATCACAGAAATAATACCTGGTGTTGTTCTGGTCGATACCACCCCAACTGAAGCGTTCTGTTTTCAGGTTGAGCCGCAAACCTCCGGTTAGTCTGAAATGCAAATCAACAAAACTCATATAATCTGTATACCCTGAACTGGCAGATACCCGGACCCGGTGGTTTCCCAGCGTGGTTCCGACATGAAAATTGAGCCAACTCTTCCAGGCCGAACGAATTTCCAGTCCGCTGTTGATGTACAGATGTTGAATATTGCGCAAACCTGATTCATTTACCCGATTGTTAAAGCAGGAGTAAGTAACCTGCTGGTTCAACTTAATATTGGCACCAATTACAGGCAAATAATAATCCAGATTGGCAGTTATGGTAGCGCTGCGATTCTGTTGAACCGGTATGGCTTCCTGTTGCACGTACCACTGTGTAACAAGGGAGTTGGTTCCATAAGCAGTAAAATCTCTGCTGTACAGCAGGATGATGCTGGAAAAAAACCGATCTGCCCAGTTACCGTGTGTAAAAGAGGCAGAAAGTACTGCTGCTTCGGGCAAATCAGGCCTTCCGCTCCCCCTCGTGAATAGCCTGTAGCCATTGAGCAAATAATTTCCATAGAGTTCATTGATCCGGCTGTTACGTTTATTCAGGGAACAATTGAATAAGATCAGGTTCTTTTCTGATAATTTCCATTCCACTCCCAGCCCGGGATTGATGAGTAACATAGCTTGCCTGTACCTGCTGTTAACAGCGTAGTAACTATAACGAACTGCATGCACCCCCAGCTGCTGTATCAGGCTGATTTTGCCAGGTTGATAACGATGCCTGATCCTGAAAAAAAGATCTTCAGTATTATAATACGACTGATTCTGGTAATCTGCCGGCCGGTCAGTTGTCATAGACGGATACCCAATAACAAATTCAGTATGCAGCAGATCCCTTTGAGCGGTCATACCTGCTAACAGTTCAATAAATGATGGTGCAGAAGGTCTCAGACTGAGCTTAGCCTGTACAGAAAACTGCTTTAGTTGATGTCTGGCCGACTGTTCTGTACGATCCGCATCAATTGCACCTGGAAAAAGTGCATGGTAATTGAATTGATCAACCCGATAATCTTGTGGTGCTTCATCTACGAAATAACGGGCAGTAATCTGGCAAACAGTTTTGTCAGAAAGCCTGGAAGAATAGCGGAATAAATGGGCATGCATTGCTATATTGGTTTTCAAGGTATCCCGGATAGCCCGCTGGTTCAACAACAATTGATTCTGATTGGTTGCATTGCCCCATCCCATCATCAGCTCATACTCCAACATATTTTTTTCGGATATATCATAGGTTGCACTGATCTTTCCGGTTCCATTCAAACCGTACCTGCGAAGATGGAGTTGTTCCACATTTATAAAACTGGTTTGATTGATTCCGGTTGAATCAATGCTTGTGCTGTTGAATCTGAATCCTTCCCTGTTAAATTGTACACCTGTTTTAATCCGGATTTTACGTGCAGGACGCCAAATTGAATTCATTGTATAAAGTGCTGAAGACTGATCACCGGATCTTTTCTGTTCGGATATAGGAGCTGAACCGATCTGTATCATTTGCAATGCTCGCGGGGTGGCTTCTCCCAATCCTTCACTAATATCTTCCTCCGTTTCGGTTTCAACGGTATTGTTTTCTGCAGATTGCTGGTTTCCGGTATTATTCATACTACCCAGCCAATACTGTTTGAACCTTTTACCCAATTTTATCAGGTTCATACGGGCATCATATTGCTTACCCATAATACAATCGAAGCCGGCATCGATATTACCAAACCACTGCTGCGCTATTCCCTGTTTCAATTTCAGGTTCAACGCTACTTTATTGCTGTTCTCGATTCCCTTAAGCAGTCTGTTATCGGAATAATGCTGCAGTATCTCTATTTTACTTACAGGGGAAGGAGGCATATTTCTTGTGAGCTGTCGGTAAGATTTTTCAAAAAAATCGTCTCCCTCAATCATAATTTTTTCAACCTCCCGATTACCCACTTTTACCGTACCATCTTCCAATACCTGAATGCCGGGTATTTTTCTCAAGAGATCTTCCAGCACCCTTTCGTTCCCTTTTGCAAAAGATTCCGCATCTGCAACAATGGTGTCCTTATTTATGCGGACAGACCGGGTTCCATTTACGACCACCTCATTCAGTATCCGCACTTCAGGTTCCAGTTCAACAAGACGAAACTGCCGGAAAGCAACAGGGTTTCCAGCAGCAAAATGGAGTTTTCTGGTTTGGTAACCGATGGCAGCAAAGGAAACGATGCAATGCTGCGCAACCGGTATTTTTAACAAAAACAAACCCGAACTATCCGAGAAGCAATACGCAAGTATTTTCTCTGCGCTGTCGGAGACAGAGCGAAGTGTTACACTGGCATACGCAATGGCTTGTCCGCCCTTAGTGGCAATTCTCCCTGAAAATACATTTTGAGCTGATACCGGGTGGGCAAACAAAATCAACAAGGCAATGATCCATTTTTCCATTCTGCAATACAGTTGCTTATTCTCTTTCGATATCATCTCTTTTAACAGATATGGAGGCATTCATTTCCCTGCCCAATCTGGATAAAATCCTTTGCTGAAATTCCGCTTCCTCCCTTTGTAATTTTTTTCTGTACTCTGCGTAGGACATCATTTTACAATTACCCTGATCCGGAGGAAGCAGGGTAACCCGAAACGGGCTAGTCAACTGCTTCAGATAAAATCCTACCTGCCCTTCCTCTTCAGTGGCTTCAACAATTAAGCCGGGTAGGCCATTCAACTTCCAGGGCCCGAAACCATAAGGCAAATCGGGGCAATACCAAACAGTATATTTTCTTCCCCGAAAAGAAGTGACCGCTTTTTTACAGGTCAATTTTCCGATAATCTTAAAGCCTTCTTCCAGTATCCACTCCTGATGTGGTATTGGTTCCTTTACCATCACAATTTCTTTTGTGTACAGCGACTTTTTAATATCCTGCAACAGGTTCTGCGATCTGTTGATATGGATGTATGCTGCCATGGTATCCAATAGGTGCATTTCCGAACGACCGCTTTCTTCCTCCTCTTCCCTGTCTGCTTCCTGCAAAGGCAAGGGTTTGAACGTGAAGAGGGATGCACCCGGATTCAGCAACAGTGTTCCGGAATACACAACGGTACCCGAAAACCGCAATACCATTTCATATTCAGCCTTCAACGCCGATTCCTGCGCAGAAACGGATGTTATACAAAACAACAGACAGTAAACAACAGGTTTAAATGATTTCATTTTACGGAATATTGATTTTAAAAAAACAGCCATTCAGGCAGGATGAACCCGCCTGAACAGCTGTAATAACCATTTATGCCAAAGCAGCTCTTGCCTGGGCTTTCAACTGTTTTATAACCTGAAACAGTTTACTGCAATCCACATCTTTTGCAGTTACAGTTACCTTGGCATAGGTAGAGCCCGCACCAATGCTAACAGTTACCACAACGTCACAGTTGGCATAATGAGCCGCGGTATTGCTGCTGTACCAGTGCATTGCCCTGTTGCTTAGAGAAACGGTTATGCGATCGGCTACTGCACTTAAAGCACACTCGGCCGAATACGATCTCTGCCGTACGGCAGCGCTTGCAACAGCTGAAAATACCAGCAATGTGAACAAGCTAAAAATCAATTTTTTGTTCATGTAATTAAGTTGATTGTATTCCTCGCCTGTCTACGCCCTGGCGCGGATGTTCAGCGGTTTTTTTACTTGCTGACCTGCAATATGTGTTTATGAAAACACATCCATCAACTTCAAATAAGTAGCTACCCGAAAACAGTTATGCCGTGTACACCAGCATCCTGTTCATTCACAAGAGCAATAATAAATAAGATGAGTACGAAAATGTTAGGTAGTTCTACCCAATTTTAAACTGTTTTAACGGTGCGGGGACATATACCGCAGGTTCAGAGCACACGCTCCATATACACTACTTCGGGGAGTGGATTGTTGTAGTAGGCGGTTGTAATAATAAAATCATTTTTCAGATAAAGCGCTATAGCCGCTTTCAGGCGTTCCAGCGTATCGAGTTTCATTTTTGTATATCCCAGTTGCTTAGCATCTGCTATTATCGCTAACACCAGGGCTTCACCGATGCCAAATTTCCGGAATGCCGGTTTTACATAAAGCCGTTTCATTTCGCAGGAGCCATCTTCCAATGCCTGCAAAGCAATGGAACCGGCGGGTTCGCCGTTCCAGTAAGCCAGTATCAGACTTCCTTTAGGAGGACCGTATTTTTTGAGCGGATCCTTCAGTTCGGCGTCAAAGCTTTGAAAACAAAGATCTACTCC
Organism: Sediminibacterium sp.; assembly: GCA_028687975.1. Taxonomy (GTDB): domain Bacteria; phylum Bacteroidota; class Bacteroidia; order Chitinophagales; family Chitinophagaceae; genus Sediminibacterium. Next base: position 1,712 of record JAQTZD010000071.1, on the reverse strand, counting down.
CAGCTCCGCAGCATACTCAGCAAACAAATGCCGGGCTGTTTCCAGTCCGGCACCTTCTTCTGTTATATGTTTTAATTCCAACATGATTTATCCTGGCATACGGGAGATGTATTTTTCCACCTCCTTGATCTGGTCTACTACCTGCTTGGTTGTTGGTTTACAGGCTTTGGCTTTTCTGAAGAAGTCCTTGGCAGCCCTAAACTCTCTTTTATTCATAAAAATCTGGCACATGCTAATATAGGCAACCGCCTCACTTTCCTTGTCGGCAATACCAGCTCTGATCGCAGCCCGGATATAAGATTCGCCCTGCTTCAGATCGCCTTTCTGCATGGCCATCATACCCAGTTGCAACTTATTGGCGCCTTCTGCTTCCGGCATTGGGGCTCCCAGGTCAGAACTTTTTTTCAAATGCTTTTCAGCAGCATCAAAATCCTGCTTCATCATGGCCATATTGCCCTTGATGGTATAAAAAGTAGAACGAACAGGCTTGTACAGCAGATTGGGGAACCAGACTGTGTTGAGAATCCTTTCAACTTCCTCCATATCTCCTCTTTCCATTGGCTCCTGAATCAAACGCAATGGCCCGATAAAGAAATGGCTGGCCAATCCGATTACACCAATAAAATACAGTACAAACGAGGGCCAGAAACCGCTGCTGATATTCACGGCAATCGCCAGCACAATGGCCAGCAGGCTGAGCCAGAAACGGTATTTAATGATAATATTATAAAACTTCATAGTTCAATTTTGGGCAGCAAAGATAGCAGGAATCCTCTATAGTTCCCAGTCCGGATTATTCCCTGGCATCATTGATTTCCACCCAGTATCCATCCGGGTCCTGCAGCCAGATCTGCTTTACCCCGTCTACCCGGAGTGTAACGCCAAATGGAGTTCCCTGCCAGTCTTCCCAGCGGATCTGGTGTTTTCGAAGCAGTTCCAGCTGTTTTTCCACCGAAGGAACGGTAAAACAAAGATGACTTCCCTTGTAATAGGTTTTTGTGGCCGGAGCCCCCTCAATGATGTGCAAAGCAGTTTTGGGGCCGATGGAATACCATGTATGGATTCCGTCGCGGAAGGGCTCGGGAATGGTATCCAACCCAATGATTTCCCGGTAAAAGAAATTGGATTGCTGCATGTTTACAACAGAAAGTGCAATGTGATTGATGGTAACACGGGAGGTTTTTTGTGCTTGAGCAGCAAACGCAAAAAACAGGCAAAACAAAAATATTGGCAGTCTCATAAAGATTAGTTGGTGCTGAAGTTACCAAATCTATTATTTTTGCGCCAATCGGATAAAAACCGGTAGGTCCCGTAGTTCAATGGATAGAATAGAAGTTTCCTAAACTTTAGATCCAAGTTCGATTCTTGGCGGGACCACAAACCCTAGCAGCTGTCGCTGCGAGGGTTTTTAGTTTGTGAGCGTTACGAGTTCACTCGTAAAAGCGAACAGGCTAAAAACCCGCAGGGCAACCGTAGGTTGACGTGCGAAGGGTTTGAGTAAGTTCAATGCGGCAGAAGACAGCCGAGCGAAGCGAGGCTGGCAGTCTTGGCGGGACCACCTAAAACAACAAAATCCTTGACATTCACGCGTTTTGTTGCTTTGGGATATTATGTTATACGCAGCCAAAGCTGGTGTAAGTACCCCAAATATCAAGTTCATTAAAATTTCTCAGTTTCATGCCCCAGGACGATAAATTAAATATATTCCAATA
>JAQTZD010000070.1 GCA_028687975.1 Sediminibacterium sp. | reverse complement strand
CCTTCACTGGCATTGTACATTTCCAGATAGGTACATCCCTCGCCGATCAGCTTTTTAAATTGTTCTTTATAGGGAGTAAAAGAAACACCACCGTGTATATAAAGTTCCAGGTTGGGCCACACTTCTTTCAACGTGGACTTACCGGTTATTTCCAGAATCCGTTTAATGAGGATCAGCGTCCAGGTGGGCACCCCTGAAATAGAGGTAACATCTTCCCGAATGGTGCTTTGCGCCAGACGTTCAATTTTTTCCTCCCATTCATCCATCAGCGCAATAGACAGCTCCGGGGTTTTGATCCAGTTGGCCCAAACAGGCGTATTCTGGAGCAATACGGCACTCAGGTCTCCATAATGAATCTCTTCATTTACCTGACTGATCTGATGGCTGCCCCCGATCACCAACCCTTTTCCTGTCAGCAGATCGCTTTCTGTCCGATTTTGGTAGTACAGGGTTAGTACATCTTTGGCGCTCTGAAAATGACAATCTTCGAGACTTTCCTGTGTGATCGGAATAAATTTGCTTTTATCGTTGGTGGTTCCGCTGCTTTTGGCAAACCAGCTTACCGGGGTATTCCACAACACATTCTCCTCCCCCTGCATAATGCGGTCTATATAGGGCTTAAGGTCTTCGTATTCGTGAATCGGAACGGCTTCCTTAAACTTTCTTACCGTAAAAAGCTTGCTGAAACCATATTTTCTGCCAAAATCGGTGTACTGTCCGTGGGTCACCAGGTCCTGCAATACCTCCCTTTGAGCAGCGATCGGATCGCTCAGCCATTGCTCAATTCGCCAATGTCTCATTCGGGCTAAACGTGATATGGCAGGGCTGAATATCTTCATAAGGGTTTAGGGCAAAATACAAATTCCGCATCATATTAGCAATATGCGGAAAGGGCTTTATCACTAATAAACATCCGAAGCAGGGCGATCTCTGGCCATATCAATGATCCAGTCTTTGCGCTTTAATTCAAAATTGGTTCCAAGATAAAGCCGACGCACCTGCTCGTCTTCGGCCAGTTCTTCTGCTGTTCCATGCTTGAATATTTTGCCCTCAATCAGCAGATAGGCACGATCACAGATGGAAAGGGTTTCATTTACATTGTGGTCGGTAATCAGAATGCCGATATTCTTGTATTTCAGTCTGGCTACCACGGTTTGGATATCTTCCACCGCAATCGGATCTACTCCGGCAAAAGGCTCGTCGAGCAGGATGAATTTAGGGTCTACCGCCAGCGCCCGGGCAATTTCCGTTCTTCTTCGTTCACCCCCGCTCAGGCTGTCTCCGTTGTTGTGCCGGACATGGTGCAGGTTGAACTCATCCAGCAGGGATTCCAGCTTGGCCTGTCTTTCAGCCTTTGTAAGTTGGGTCATTTCCAGTACTGCCATGATATTATCTTCCACGCTCAGCTTACGAAAAACACTTGCCTCCTGGGGTAAATAACCAATGCCCATCTGTGCCCGTTTGTACATGGGGAGTTTGGTTATGTCCTGGTCGTTCAGGAACACCGTGCCTTCATCCGGCTTAATCAGGCCCACCACCATATAAAAACTGGTGGTTTTGCCTGCCCCGTTGGGGCCCAACAAACCTACAATCTCGCCCTGTTTTACATTAACAGATACGTTATTTACAACGGTTCTTCCCTTGTAGCTTTTAACGAGGTCCTTTGTATGTATGGTCAGGTTCACGGCAGATGCTTTGCGCAAAAATAGCTTTTATTGTATAAGGCGGGCCCTTTGAATTATCCTTTAACAGATGCTTTACCAAACAATTTCAGCTCGTATATTGCAGTCCATTTAATATTTCTCCCACAATGAAAGTTACAGAACACATCCGGCAGGCCAAAGACACATTGATTTCTTTTGAGGTTTTACCACCATTAAAGGGCAAAACCATTCAAAATGTTTACGATCACCTGGACCCGCTGATGGAATTCAAGCCGTCTTGGATCAATGTAACATATCACCGCAGTGAAACAGCTTTCAAGAAAAAAGCAGACGGCACTTTCGAAAAAGTGGAAGTACGCAAGCGTCCGGGTACGGTCGGTATTTGTGCCGCCCTTATGAACCATTACAAAGTTGATACTGTTCCGCATTTCATTTGTGGTGGTTTCAATAAAAGGGAAAGTGAGGATGCCCTGATCGATTTAAACTTTCTGGGTATCGACAATGTACTTGTGTTAAGGGGTGATGCTGCCAAGAATGAAGCCAGCTTTGAAGCGGAGCCTGATGGACACAAATATGCCATCGACCTGCAAAAGCAGGTAGTTAACCTGAACCTGGGGCTCTACCTGGATGAAGATATCCAGAATGGAGGTAAAACCAATTTTTGCATCGGAACAGCGGGTTATCCTGAAAAACATTTTGAAGCACCCAATCTGGAGATTGACCTGCAAAGACTGAAAGACAAGGTAGACGCAGGGGCAGATTACATCATGACGCAGATGTTCTTCGACAACCAAAAATATTTTGACTATGTAAAAGCCTGCAGGGATATGGGCATCCATGTTCCGATCATACCGGGTCTGAAACCAATTACCAACAAGAAGCAATTGTCTGTCTTGCCCCGTATTTTTCATGTAGATATTCCCACAGATCTATCCAATGCAATCATGAAGTGTAAAACCGATCAGGAATGTGAGCAGGTAGGAACCGAATGGCTGATTCAGCAAAGCAAGGAGTTGAAAGCATTCGGTGTTCCCGTGTTGCATTACTACACCCTGGGTAAGCCCAAAGTGATCTGGAATGTGGTGAATGCAGTGTGTTAGTAGAATTTAATCGGCGCAAACGTTCGTAATGTCAGCAGAAGGTAAATTAATGACCCAAACACAATTGTTTAAGGGGCTTTAATATTAATTTTGTACGTTCGGATGAACATATAATACATCCGGGGTACCCCATGCTCAAACTCTTACAATCCATTTCCGAAGCAAACGCCATTTTACTCGAAGAAATAAGCAACCGGAAAGTAGCATTGGACGAAATGCTCTTCATGCATGTGCTGACCAACATCATTTCCAATGCATTCAAATATTCAAGCGGCTCACAAAACCCAGAACTGTACCTGGTTCAAAAAGAACAGGCTGCTGAGATAATTATTAAAGATTATGGCATTGACATTCCGGAAAATGAGCTGGGCAAGGTTTTTAATTCATTTTACCGTGCATCCAATACTATTACCTACCAGGGTTCCGGACTTGGTCTGCCTGTGGCACGGCAATTCATGGAACTGATGAAGGGCTCCATTCACCTGGAAAGCAAACTTGGAGAAGGTACTACAGTAACCCTGAAATTGCCTTATATGAAAGAAGAGTCTTCTGCCCAAATCAAATAAAATCGGCCGAGTACACCCTAGGTGGCTTCCCGTATTTCTTTTTGAAACACTGGCAGAAATAAGCAACCGAATTGAATCCGAGTTGGTAGGAAATTTCTTTCACAGTGCTGTTCCGCTGACGCAATAATATTTCGGCCTTCTGCAGTTTTACATTGGTAATATACTGCTTGGGGGTTACCCTGTACTTATGTTTAATCAGGCGTTCCAACCGGGAAACACTCACCGATAATTTTCTGGCGATTTCAGGAATGGTCATGTGAGAATCTTCTGCAAGCCTTTCCACAATTGATTCAAACGAGTTATCTGTTCCATCAATCTGGGAAGAAGCAAAACTGGGTTGATTGCTGAAATTTTTCTCTATTTCACTTTTCAGATTCCGCCTGTGCATCAGGTCAGTAATATTCCGGATCTTTAAAACAAGCTCCTTGGATTTAAAAGGTTTTACCAGATAATCATTGGCCCCCAGTTCAAGCCCTTCCATAATCTTATCTTCACTGCTCAGTGCAGACATAATGATCACCGGAATAACGGCTGTTTCCAGATTGTTTTTAAACAAACGAAGCAGCGAAAATCCGTCGAGAGGGAGCGGCAACATGAGGTCGAGCAATATTATATCGGGCATATGTTGCTGCACAGCAGCCAATGCTTCTTTGCCATCTACTGCAGTAATGACCTCATACTCCTCCGAAAGAATTTCAGCCAGAGACAGTCTCAGAATTCTGGAATCCTCTACAATCAATACACGATAGGTCTTTTTCATGATCAGGAATTATTAATTAAGGAAATAACAGTATTTATGCCGTGGGGTTTTACGTCTTCAAAATCAAGATTGCCATGCTGGCTGCTTATGATAAGAGAAGAAAGGGCCAATCCAACTCCCAGCCCCTGCTGCTCATATATGCTCCGTTTAAGCTGACCCAACATCCCAACATGGTTCCTTACCTCTGCCGCGCTGCAGATGTTTCCTTCGTCTTTGATCTCTATTACCACCTGATGCTCATTTCCTGAAATACTGATTACAACGGCATCTCCTGGCTTAGAAAACTTAAAGGCATTGTCCATCAACTCATACAGGGCAACAGGAAACAACTCTTCATTCACCAAAAACTCTACAGAAGTGTTGATACGGATATCCAGATCATCGACTCTGTTTCTGTCGTTGGCCACTTTAAGTGCAATGGATCGGGCCAGCTCATCAAGTTTGTTGGGTTGTTTTCGGGATCCCACAGGGGCCGATTCATTCCGAAGCTGGTAATACATTTTCACTTTCTGAAAAGTATTTTTCAGGCGATTGGTAGATCTGTCCAGGTGCTGACAGAACTCTTCAATTTCACCAATGGCCAGATCAGATGCTCTCTTTTTAATCAGGTTGGTAAAAGCGGCTATACCATGTATTGGCGTATTAAACTCATGCCCTATCATTAAGGAAATAGTTGCTTCCAGGCTGTCTACCCTTGTTTGTAAACTGTGCTCCAGCTCAGCTTTTCTGCTCAGTCTTCTTTCGATAGATTTGAGCAGATCCATGCTTTTGAATGGTTTAAACAGGTAATCATCTGCCCCCAGATTCATACCAGTTCTCAGATCATCATATTGTGCTTTTGCTGTTAAAAATATCAATGGTGTTTCATTTCCTTCGGCCCGAAGCGTTTCTAAAAACTTAAAACCATCCATTACAGGCATCATGACATCGCAAAGAATCAGATCCGGTTTAACTTCCGCTGTTTTCTTCAGGCCCACTTCTCCATTCTCGGCAACAAAGACCGTGTAACCACTCAGATCCAGAATGGTTTTCAGAGAATCCCTGATGTCTTTTTCATCCTCTATGATCAGAATTTTCTTAGTCATTTTTTCTGGCTTTTTCAATGTGATAAGGGAATTTGAGCACAACAATGGTCCCCTTTCCTGGTGTGCTTCTCAGCATTTTTACCCCATTGTGCTGGTCTGTAAAAAACTGGATGGTCATTAACCCCAGTCCCGTTCTTTCAATATCACCCACATTGGTACCCCTTACAAAAGGATTACAAATGGCTTTTTGGTCTTCCTGGCTGATGCCGATTCCACGATCCATTACAGTAATGTACCAGTATTGTTTGCTAAAACGAATCTTCAGTAACGGAGGTATTGGCGTAGATGGCGAATATTTAAATGCATTGCTCAGCAAATTGGTCAGTATGTGCCTGAGCATGGACGCGTCAAATAAAACATTTCTATGGTCACCCTTGTATTCAAGACTCAGCTTTCGTCCGTCCTTCCAGGGCATGTAAAGTTCATTGATCAGTTGCTGCACCAATACCTGAACATCAATATCTGCGTACTGTGCCATGATTTTTCCCGACTCAATCTTACTGATAAATAAAAATTCATTCATCAGGTGGGTCATCTTATCTACCTGATCTACTATGCGCGACAGATAAGTTCGTTCAAAAGTGAGGTCAACATCTGCAATTCGATCATACTTCATTTCCAGAATCTCCGTACTGGAAAGTATTACAGAAAGCGGCGTTCTCAATTCATGAGACACCATCGTCATAAAATTGGTTTTCAGCTCACTCAGGTTTCTCTCCTTGATTGCTGCATTCATCAACTCTTTTTCAGCATTCAGCTGATCTGTGATATCGGTAAAGAAAACGGCAAATATTTTATCTGCAGAAATAATTTGCGTGAAACGGGTAATATAATAGCTGAGTGTCCTTGGCTGCTGATTGCTTTCCGCTATTACTACGCGCATTCCTTTCAGATCTTTTGAAGGCTTATTCCGCAAAGCCAGGTCCAGGTTTTTATAAAATCCAGATACACCCTGCTGCATAAAAGAAAATATACTTTTACCGGCCACATCGTTGCCTGTTAATCCGGTTACATTCGTCCATTGCGGATTTACATAAATAATATTTCCTGCTGTATCAATCGTTACCACCAGCTGGCCAATAGAGTCTACCAGCTCTCTGAGGTACTCGTAGTTCTGAGAAACTACTTCCTCACTTTCTTTAATCCTAGTGATATCAATGCCATAACCAATTACATATTCTATCTTACCGCTGCTTCCTTTTATTGGCGTAAATCTTCTCAGATTATACACCTTCTTTTTATCGTTGGTAAGATTCACTTCTTCAAACTCAACCGTTTCATTCTTATGCAGCGCCTCTTCAAACTTTTCTCTACGGTTTTTTGCCAGGGAAATATGTTTGTTCATGTGGTGGCAGTAATCAAAATCATCTTTCCCGATAAGCCAGTTCCTTGTTTCATCGTTGGAGACCCCTGTTTTGTTCAAATAAATATATCGGTGGGATAAATCAAAAATGGCGATGTCTGCCGGAACATTATTGATCAGGTGTTCGTAAAAACTTCGCTGTGCTTCCGACTGACTAATCACATCCTTTGTGGCAATTGCCTGTTTATAAATCCACAAATGACCATGCAAAACACCTTCTTCAAACCAGGGAAGATAATCTCGGTATATACTGGTATTGTTACTCAACTTCACTTCCTCATTCAATACCGGTTCTAAATTGGCATATATGTTTTCAATTCTTGAAAGAAAAAAGGCAGGATTTATAAACATATTTGCGGATTCGACTGCTGCATTGGAGCAGTTCAGTCCGATCATAACCGATGGATCAGCTTCAATTTTAAAAAAATCACAAAAAGCCTTGTTCACAAATAAAATAGTGTGCTCCTGGGTTTCAAATAAAACCGCATCTGAAATTGAATTCAGTAAAAAAGAAATTTCTTTTGACCTCAAACCGTTCATTCGGTTAATTGTTTGAAACAGATGCTATTGTTATATTTTGAATCAACACTTCCCTGTCAATCGGTTTTTGCAATGGCAACACTCCCGTTCTCGGCCATTGCTACTGAATTACTAACCCCTTTGAGCATATGACGAATCACTGTCCTGTTTATTTCATCATCGTCTACCACCAAAATGGTGCATTTACTTAAATCAATGCCCCTCATGGTTATATTTTTGGCGCATTTCCGGAAACCCGGTTAATAAATGCTGTTTTTGAGTTGACATTGGTTTTCTTATACATATTCTTGATATGCTCATTCACCGTGGTATAGGAGATGGAAAGCAGTACGGCAATTTCTTTATAGCTCGAACCATTTAACAACAACTCGGCCACCTGCACTTCCCTTTGTGTTAATCCAAAATCGGCAAGGGAATCGTTGTTTCCTCCGGTTTTATAAATTGCTCTCGCCTTTTCCATCAAATTGGTAATGGTTTCGGGCTGCAAAACGGTCCCGCCGGATTTCAGCACCTCAATCTGGTGCTTCAAATCGGCCAGCCTGAACGGCTTCAGCAAAAAGCCATTTGCACCATTCATCATTGCCTGCCAGGCAATATGCGGATCTGTATTTCCGGAAATCACCAAAATTTTAACACCATCGTAATAGCCGCTGATTACCGAAATTGCATCAAGCCCGGAAATTCCGGGCAACCCGATATCCAGCAAAACACAATCGGGAACAATCCCTGCTTCTTCCCTGAGGGATATCCATTTTTCAACACTATTGCAGGAAAACACCAGAGAAAGATCGCTTTCCATTGCGATGTAACTTTCAAGGGTCTGCCTGAGGCGTATTTTATCTTCTATAATTCCGATTAAATACATAAGATGTTGATCTTCAAACAATTTTGCGTAAAAAATAACTTGTTTTTTATTACATCAAATTTAATCAATAATAGGGATAAGAATTACTCCCTCGAATTAGGGATAAAAAAGTACAAAGTTTAAAAAAATGCACATAAATAGCCTGTTTTGTTCAACAAAAATGGACCACTTGTTTCAAAAAATGGAGGATGTATGAAAAAATCGGTTTGTGAAAATTCGGCTGTTGGCGGCTATTTTTTTGCATCCATCAATGCATCGAACTGTTCAAGGGACAGTTGTTTTGCAATGATCCTTTTGTCTTTATCGAGCAGGTAAAGTGTAGGTGTTTTGAAAATATCATACAATTGTCTGAAGTTGGGAATGCCGGCTTTTTCTTCTGCCGACTTTGCAGCCGCAGTTTGATAAGCATGTATCCATTCAGCAGAAAGTTTCTTTTCATGGATGAATTTTTTCCATGCCGCCAATTCCTTCTCATAAATATTTACAGAGTATACTGCAATGCCTTTTGCTTTCCATTTTGCCCTGTATAAAGAATCCAAACGGGGTATCTCCTCTTTACAATGACCGCAGTTGGGATCCCAAAATGCTATTACAGTAAAAGGCGCTTTAACCTGGTAAAGCGATTTTATAACACCCGCGGTATCAGTCAGGCTCAGTTGTGGTGCAGGCAATCCAAGTTGATTGGCCATCAGGCTGTATGCCCTTTCTGTAATGGTTTTGCGCGATGTTGCATTCAACAAAACGGTGTCTCCTTTTGCATAAAAATTTTCAAAAATGTACACGAATACTTTATCCTGACCCATGTATTCGGGGTTGATGTACTTATTGGTAAACTTCGTAAGTAAATAGGGATATATTTCCTTTCCAGTTCTGGCAGACAACAAGATATATTTCACTTCAGCTATAATAGAGTCCGGATCTGGTGATACGTAATGTTTGAAATAATCTTCCAGTTTGGTTTCAAAAAATGGAGTCCGCAGCAAACGATCATCGTTGAACATTACTTCATCCCAAAAATGTTCTTTTACATAGCGGTAGGGATACAGAGAATCGGGTTTCCCGTTAATTACAGGTACAGAAGGAGGAATGGGTCGTCTCATAGTATTCAACAATACTGTCAGCAGTGATTGGGGATACTTGTTGCTGATGTTTGTACGATAAGCTTCGAGTTCCGATTCAGTTTGAAGAATGGCGCTGCGCAAACGCACTGAATCCTGCGCATTGGTTGCAGTTTTGTATTCGCTCTCCAGTTGCTGCCTTAACTTGCCCTTCTCCGTAGAAAAAAGGGCATACTGCTTAAAAAGATCGTTTTCGGGCGATCCGGTAATCCGGGCACTTTCTTTCCGGGTGGTATCGGCAACGATGCTGAACTGCTGCTTATTGTCCATCAGTAACTCGAACTGGATGGTATAAGTGGGAGAAACCACAAAATAGATCCCTCCGGTTAGCTTATTCGTTCCTTTGAACTGCCCCTGACTTTTAGCGTCCAGCCTGGCAGAATCTACGAGGGTCATCCCCTTGCCAAAATAGCTTCCCAGATATACGGTACAGTTTTTCAGCGGCGTGAGGGTGATGGAAATCTGGTGTCCCTTTACCGGCAAGGATTTTGAGGCTGCCGGAGCAGGCTTCTGGGCCAATAAATGTACCGATACCAATAAAACAAGCAGATTGATCAATAAAAAACGCATATCCTGTAGATTAAGCATAAAAATAAGTAAATAAACGGGCTTACATTTGCCCGGTGAGAAAGCAAAAAAAAATAGTGGTACTGGAAAAAGTACTGGTTCAGGATTACGCGGCCGAGGGAAAATCACTTGCACGGGTAGATGGCAAAGTCGTTTTTATTGAAGGGGCTGTTCCCGGTGATGTCGTTGATATTCAATTATCAAAAAATAAATCCGACTGGGCCGAAGGGCATACCATTAAAATCCACGAGTTCTCAGCAGACCGGGTAACCCCCTTTTGTGAACATTTTGGTGTTTGCGGTGGTTGCCAATGGCAAATGCTGCCTTATGAAAAACAACTCATCTATAAACAAAAGCAGGTAACTGATAACCTTACCCGCATAGCCAAAATAGATCTCCCGACCATCGCCCCCATTATCGGTGCAGATCAGACCGAACAATACCGCAATAAAATGGAGTATACCTTTGCTACCAGAAAGTATATTCCAACCGAAGAATTTCGCCGAATGAAAGCCAACGGTGAAAATTTCGACAACCAGCCTGGCGCAGCCGGATTTCATGTTCGTGGATTTTTCGATAAAGTAGTAGAAATTGATACCTGTCATTTACAGGAAGAACCCACCAACCTGATTCGCAAAACCATTGCCGCCTTTGCAATTGAACAAGGGCTCCCTTTTTATGATATCAAGCGGCATGAAGGATGGATCCGCAATCTGCTGATCCGGACCAGCACCACTGGCGAACTGATGGTGAATGTGGTCATTGCATACGAAGATGCACCTTACAGAATCCAATTGCTGGATCTGTTACTGGAAAAATTCCCCCAGATTACTACGTTGCTCTATACCATCAATAGTAAAAAGAATGACAGCCTGCACGATCAGCAGCCCGTTACTTATTTTGGCAAAGGCTATATTATTGAAAAACTCGAAGACCTTCAGTTCAAAATCAGTCCCAAATCATTTTTCCAGACCAATACCCGTCAGGCCGAAAAGTTGTATGCGGTTACCCGTGAGTTCGCGGAACTGGATGGTTCACAGATGGTATATGATCTTTACTGCGGAACGGGAAGCATTGGCTTATTTGTAAGCCATCAGGCAAAAAAACTGGTTGGCGTAGAAGTAGTGGCTGATGCCATTGAAGACGCAAAAGAGAATGCTGAACTGAACAAGGTAGATCACGCTTCTTTCTTTGCGGGTGATGTGATCGATATCTGCGACGATGCTTTTTTTGCAGCACACGGAAAACCGGATGTGGTCATTACCGATCCTCCCAGAGCGGGAATGCACGAAAAGCTGATCCGGAAATTACTGGAAATGGCAGCACCCACTGTTGTATATGTAAGTTGTAACCCTGCCACACAGGCCAGGGATCTGGGTTTGCTCAGTGAACGTTACAAGGTTACCCGTATTCAGCCGGTAGACATGTTCCCGCATACCCTCCACATCGAAAATGTAGTACAATTGAAATTAATTCAATAATATGACCGAATTCAGACCAAGCAGATTTGAAATACTGCCCACTATTGTCAAAAATCTGCTCATCATCAACGGATTGTTCTTCCTGGCGCAGAACTCCCTGTCGGGACCTATGGGGTACTTCGATTTTGAGGAAGTTTTTGCCCTTCATGCATGGCAGAGCAGCCTGTTTAAACCATGGCAACTGATTACGCACATGTTCTTGCATGGAGACTTCGGACATATTCTGGGCAATATGTTTGCGCTCTGGATGTTTGGCTCCATTCTGGAAAACCTCTGGGGATCCAAGCGCTTCCTTACGTTTTACCTGATATGCGGACTGGGTGCAGCGCTGATACACCTGCTTTTTCTGAGTTACGAATTCATACCGCTTACAAACGATTATGAAGCTATTTTCCGTTTGCACGACAGCGGAGGCGCCTCCTTCAACAAAGCCATGATTGGCTTCATCGAAAAATACCATATCCGCTTTGAGAATCAGCAGTACCTGATCAGCAACCTGATGAACAACCCGGATAACAGTATACTGAGTTCCAAAATGTTCGAATTCATTACCAGCTATTATCAGCAAAACCTGAATACCGCCACACTGGGCGCCAGTGGAGCTGTTTTTGGTGTGCTGGCTGCGTTTGTATATCTCTTCCCCAACACCTACATCTATGTATATTTTCTCATACCGGTAAAGGCCAAATGGATCGGACTGATTTACTTTGGGTATGAGGTTGTTTTTGCCCTGAAAAACTCCGCAGGAGATAATGTGGCCCGCTGGGCACATATCGGGGGGGCTATCGTTGGACTGATCATCGTAATGACCTGGAACAAAACCAGAAAAAAAACGTTTTACTAGTATGCCCAATCAATCCTATAAGTCTTCCGGAAAAATTTTGTTGGGTCAGGACAACAATGCATTGGTGATTTTATTTGCCATCAATGCACTGGTTTTTGTGATCATCAACATGATTAAGGTTATCTATTATTTATCAGATATCCCCATCGATTTTTTTTACAGCCAGGTTTTGAACTGGTTTACATTACCAGCCTCTCCTGACGTACTGTTCAGCAGGCCCTGGACACTGATCACTTACATGTTTACACATTTCAGCATCTGGCACCTGATTTCAACCATCATGTGGCTATGGGCTTTTGGTTATGTGCTACAGGATCTTGCAGGTAACACCCGCCTGATTCCGATCTATCTTTACGGAGGCATGATCGGAGCGGTTGTGTTTATTCTGATGAACAATTTGTTTCCGGCACTGGAAAGAAACCTGGCAAATACTGCCCCCATGTTGGGTGGCAGCGCTGCAGTTGTAGCAGTTGCGGTTGCAACAACCACCGCTGCTCCGAATTACAGAATATTTCCCATGATTAATGGCGGAATTCCTTTGTGGGCAATCACATTGGTTTTTGCAGCTATTCATTTCTCTGCCATCGCCGGGGGCAATGCAGGTATAACCGGAGCCTCGGTTGCCGGAGGCGCAATTGGGTTTATATATGTAAAGCAACTGCAAAAAGGGAGCGACTGGGGCGCCTGGATGGTACAGCTGGTTAACTGGCTGAACGATTTATTCAATCCAGACAAAAAACAACGCCAGCTTAGTCAGGCAGAAAAAAAATTTTACCGCACCAACCGCAAACCCTACGAAAAGATCGCCAGCAGCACTCAGGAGCGCCTGGACGAGATACTCGACAAGATCAATCATAAGGGTTATTCTTTTTTAACAGACGAGGAAAAGGCTTTTCTGCAAAGAGCAGGCAATGAAGATCTTTAATTTATGAAGGAACCCAGATTCTTAGTTTTGGCACAACGTATACTACTCATTGCAGGAATTGCTTTTTCAATTCTGTTTCTGATTGCCTGCTTTTCTGCCAATATTCATCCGGATGATTTTTATCCGGCCACCTATTTTGCCATTTGTTTTCCTGTTTTATTAACAGGTATGATTTTCTGGTGTTTTATTGCGTTGTATTTTTTCAAAAAACAAAGCTGGATATTCTTTCTACTATTACTGCCGGCCATCAATAATATCCGAAGCGGTGTTGCCATCAACATTAACGGCAATAAAATACCTCCACAAAAAAATGGCCAGGTCCGGGTACTTTCCTGGAATGTAAATGAGTTTGTATACGGTCATTATTCCGATAAGGAATGGGAAACCAAGCAAAAAAGCATGATGCAGTTTATCCGCGAATCCGATGCCGATATGCTTTGTTTCCAGGATTTTGTACCCGTACCATACAACAACGACATCAACGTTCAGAAATACATCACCGATTCGCTGCATTATCCGTATTCCTATTTCAGCATGGATGGAATCAATTACGGAACCATTATTTTTTCCAGAATTCCAATACAAGACAGCGGAAGAATAAAGTACAAGGAAAAAGTATATCCCGAAAGCCTTGCCTGGGCAGACGTTCTTGTTGATGAAAAACCATTCAGAGTATATAATACTCACTTAAGGTCCATGTATCTTCATCAATCGGTTATTACACCTGCAACCATCGGCTACCTGGAGTTTGTAAAGGAAGACACGGGATTTTTATTTCATTCAAACAGGCTGGAGCGACTGGCATATTTCGACCGCATTCACACGCATCAGGCAGAACTGGTTAAAGAGCAATTGAATAAAACAACGGTGCCTTATATTTTTTGTGCAGACCTGAATGCTGTTCCTGCAAGTTATACGTATAATTTGCTGCAAAAGGGTATGAAAGATGCTTTTCTGGAGAAGGGAGCAGGGTTGGGCGGAACCTATCATCGTTTTTCACCCACCCTCAGAATTGATGTACTGCTTACCAGTAAAAATATCCAAACCGAACGATATTATTCACCTTCCTTAAAGCTCTCGGACCATTTCCCCATTCTGACCGATCTGTACTTGGGAAACTGATTTTTTGTACTTTTAATTATGGCTAAAAGCTGGCTGCGAAGGGCTACCAAAACATTTATTATTTCTGTCAACCTGTTTCTGGGGTTATTTTTTTTAATCGCAGCACTGTCTCCATATATTAATCCGGAAGGCTGGTGGCTGCACGGTTTTCTGGCACTGGTTACCCCTTACCTGATTCTTGCACTACTGCTGTTCATTTTATTCTGGCTCATCAGCCGGCCGGTCTGGTCGGTCATTTCCATTTTAGCCCTGACAATCGGATGGAAACAGCTACCAGTGGTGTTTGCCTGGAGCGGAGACTCGGGTTTCACCAAGAGAAAACCGGAAAATACCATACGTGTTGCCAACTGGAACGTACAAAGCTTCAACGGACTTACCAAGAACAAAGATGCAAAAAGAGGAATGCGGATTGAGGTAGCCGAAAGTGTCCTGAAAAACAATCCGGATATCATCTGCATGCAGGAGTTCAACAGTGCCAATTCAGAAAACAATATTGCCCTGTTCTCCAAATCGCACCCGTATTATTATTTTTCAAAAGATTATACCAGGGCTGGCGGAGCTTATCAGTCGGGATGTATTATTTTCTCAAAATACCCGGTAATCGACAGTCTTCGGATTGGTTTCCCCACTCCTGAAAGCCTGATATATATAGATATCCTCAAAGGGCAGGATACCATCCGGATATTTACAACCCATCTGCAATCCTTTCAGTTTAAAAAAGACGACTATCAGGATATAGAACACATCAGGGAATCCGATAACGAAACCCTGTCTGCATCCAGAAGTCTTATGCTCAA
>JAQTZD010000069.1 GCA_028687975.1 Sediminibacterium sp. | reverse complement strand
CCCCCTGTTGCAACACACTTACTTTTCTTTCGGACCCAATCACTTCTCTTTCTACCGTAACAGCATTGCTGAAATACAGTGTAGCGCCAATGATCACACCCAATCCAACCTGTCCGATGATTTTGGATACACCGGCCAGTCCATCGGAATCTTTTTTCTTATACGCTGCACCCAGTTTCTGCGCTGCCCTGCGTGCGCGGATCTTCAGGAGATCATCGAGGAAACCAATCACACCCAGCCAAACCGTGCAGAGTATCATCAGTCGGATATACACTTTGTCGAGATTCGCAAACAGGAGCGTAGGAATCAGGATGCTCAGCAGGATAATGATTCCACCCATGGTAGGTGTTCCTTTTTTCTGCTGCTCGCCCTGGAGGCCCAGATCGCGAACGGATTCACCAATCTGTTTTTTCTGCAGGAACAGGATAATGCGTTTACCATATACCGTTGCTATCACCAGCGATAACAGGATAGCCATGGCAATTCTGAAAGTCAGAAACTGAAACAGGCCCGCCCCGGGAATGTCGAAAGACTGTTTCAGCCAGGTGAATAATTGGTAAAGCATGTTGTGCGTTTAAAGTGGTTGTTGGTTTTTGTTGTTAAAAGCTTCCTGCAACACCAGTTTGTCGTCGAAAGGATGTTTCACTCCGTTGATCTCCTGGTATTTTTCATGTCCCTTTCCGGCCACCAGAACAATGTCTTCTGATTTGGCAAAAGCCACCGCCTGAACAATGGCTTCCCTGCGGTCGGTGATGGTGATGTATTTTCTTTTGGCAGCGCTGCTCAGTCCGGCTTCCATATCGCGCAGGATCTGCTCCGGATCTTCCGAACGCGGATTGTCGCTGGTAAGGATTACACGGTCGCTGAGGTCGCAGGCGGCCTGAGCCATCACCGGACGTTTGGTTTTATCGCGGTCTCCGCCACAACCCACCACCGTAATCATCTGCTCATGTCCCTTGCGCAGTTTTTTGATGGTGGCCAGTACATTCTCCAGTGCATCCGGAGTATGCGCATAGTCTACAATTCCAATAACACCGTTTTTGCTGATGATGTAATCGAAACGTCCTTCTGCCCCACTCAGCAGGCTCAGCGCAGTAAGCACTTCTTCGCTGTTTTCGCCCAAACAAACGGCCGCGCCGTATACTGCCAGCAGGTTGTAGGCATTGAACTCTCCAATCAGCCTGAAATGCACTTCCTTATCGTTCACCGTCATCACCAGGCCGGTCAGTGCATTCTCGAGGATCTTGCCTTTGAATGCAGCCATGGTTTTGAGGCTGTAGAAATATTTTTTGGCAACCGTATTCTGCAGCATTACTTCTCCGCGCTTATCGTCTGCATTGGAAATAGCAAAGGCTGTATCGGATAATCCGTCGAAGAAACTTTTCTTTACCCGGATATATTCATCAAAGGTTTTGTGGTAATCGAGGTGATCATGTGTAATGTTGCTGAACAACGCGCCGGCAAAGGTTAAGCCGGTGATGCGGTGCTGGTGAATGGCGTGGCTGCTGCATTCCATGAACACATGGGTACAACCTTCCTGTTGCATCTGGTTCAGTAAGGCATTCAGGCTTACGGCATCCGGAGTAGTATGTGTGGCAGGAATCACCAGGTCATCAATCTGGTTTTGCACCGTACTGATTAAACCGCAGCGATAACCGAGTTGTCTGAACAATTTAAAGAGCACGGTGGCAATGGTGGTTTTACCATTGGTGCCCGTAACACCCACCAGCTTAAGTTTGGCAGAAGGATGATCAAAGAAAGCCGTGGCCATTAAAGCAGCTGCTTCCTGTGTATCATTCACCTGTACATAGGTAATGCCTGCAGCTTTTTCATCGGGCATGGTATCACAAACCACTGCAACAGCGCCTGCATTGATAGCACGGGTAATGAACAGGTGTCCATCGGACTGAACGCCCCTGATGGCAACAAATACAGCACCTGCTCCTACTTTACGGGAATCAATTTCGATACCCGAAACAGGAATCTGCAAATCTCCGAGCGATTCTTTGACCCGAATGGCCTGTAGCAGTTGCTGTAATGTTTTCATATTGTTATACAAATCAGTTCAGTGTTAAATGAATCAATTGACCTCTGGCAATTGCCTGACCGGGTAAAACAGACTGTTCCGCTACCCTGCCCTTTCCCTGCACATTCACCATCAAACCCATTTCCTCACAGAGGTGCACCGCATCTTTCAGCCCCAGCCCTTTCAGCTCCGGCATCGTATTGTCGGATACTGGTTTGGTTTGCAAAACCAGCGAAGCATTGTTGTTCCGGATACTGCCCCATAAATCTGCCCTTCCGGTGGAATCGTTGTACCGCAGTTTGAGTTCCTGAAACAGGTATTCCAAATCGGGTTTGTAACCGGAGTAACTGTACCGGATGCTGTCGGATTTTCGCAAAGAAGCCGTATTGGTTTTGGCGCTGCGGATATAGGTACTGTACAATCTGTCTGCTATTTCCCTGAAAACCGGACCGGCAATCGACGCACCATAATACACCGGCGCAAAGGGTTTATTCTTGATCACTACCACACAGGTGTACTGCGGATTGTCTGCAGGAAAATAACCGGCAAAAGAAGACTGGTAAATTCTGTTCACATATCCTTTGTTGCCGTCTGCCACCAGTGCAGTACCGGTTTTACCGGCCACCTTGTACGGAGCATTCAGGAAAAGGGTTTTAGCGGTCCCTTCTGTACAAACGCCTTCCAGGCAAGATTTCAGCAGTTGCAGTGTTTCATCGCTACAAATTTTTCCGGGCCAGGGGGCCGGCTGAAATTCCTTCAGCACAATGCCTTCCTCTTTGATACTGCTTACCAGATAAGGTTTCAGCATGGTACCGTTGTTGGCCACTGCATTGTACAACATGGCAGTTTGCAACGGACTGATGGAAAGGTTGTATCCAAAAGCCATCCAGGGAATGGTGGTAGGACCAAACAACCTGCTGCCCGGACGATAGATCACGGGACTTCTTTCTCCCACCAGGTCGATGCCGGTAACGGTATCGATCCGCATTTTATTCAGGTGTTTTAAAAACTGGTTGGGCGCAGCAGCATAATATGTAACCGCCAGCTTGGCCATGGCCACATTCGAACTCAGTTCAAACGCATGCTTCACCGTAACTTCATTCTCTTTGTGCACTTCGGAATCGTACACGGTCTGACCAGCCACTTTCCAGGAACCATTTTCGAGGGTCACCACCTGATTCAAACGAACTTTTTTATCCTCCAGCAATGCCATCATGGTAGCCAGCTTAAATGTGGAGCCGGGCTCGGAGGGGCTGATGGCATAATTAAAATCTTCCCAATAAACACCCGGAGCTCTTTTGCCCAGGTTGGCAATGGCTTTCACCTTGCCTGTTTTTGTTTCGATCACAATGGCGCAACCATTGTCCGCATCATTTTTAATCATCATTTTCATCAGGGCGTTTTCGGTTACATCCTGAATAAAAACATCGATGGTGCTTACAATGTCTTTTCCTGTTTCCGGTTCAATCAGATAGGTATCATCTACCGGTACACCCACACCACCAGCAATGGAACGAACGGTTTGTTTACCGTTGCGGCCGCGCAACACACTGTCGTAGGTTTTTTCGAGTCCTACTTTGTTGGAATCCCTGGCCAGACCAATGGTTCTGAAAGCCAGCATCTGGTACGGATTCAGGCGAATGGTCCGTTCGTTGGCAATCATGCCGCTTTTGTATCTGCCCAGTTTAAACAGCGGAAATTTTCTCAGTTCATCGTACTCGCGGAAAGAGATTTTCTTTTTCAGCGGAAAGTACCCGTCTTCTGCTTTATAGCCGCGCTGTAAAATGGTTTTGTACTGCGCCGCAGTCTGGTCTTTAAAAAGGTTGGCCAGGTGCCAGCTGAGTGAATCAACATTTTCACGGAAACGAGCTCCGTTCTTTTCGCGAAGGCCGGCAACGCGAAAGTCTATGTAAATATCAAACTGCGGAATACTGGTGCTCAGCATCTGACCATCTTCGCTGTAAATGGTTCCGCGCTCCGCTTCAATTTCGTCGATGCGCTGGTGCAGGCTGTCGCTCATGCTGCGCCACTTAGGCCCTTCCACTTGCTGAATGTAAACCGCCTTGCCAAAAATGGCCACACAGACAACGACCATCAGTATATAACTGAGGTACACTCTCCATAATATGTCGCGTTTTACTTCCATTATTGATCAATTCGAACAGGCATGTCTTTGCTCACTTTCAAACCCAGGGGTTCGGCAGCTTTCACAATCTGGACCTCCTCGCTCTTATACATCACTTCGCTTTTCAGCGTTTTATATACATACTGTAATTCTTTCAATTCGGCGTTGATGGAATTGATCCGCCTGATGGTTCTGTCGGACATGTGACCATTGGCTATGTAGAGTACCGCCAGTACGGAAAGGAACAGGAAGAACGTAATATTCTTCAGGATCCATTCGTAACTGAACAACCCCTTTAAAGGATTCTTCGGACTGGTTTTGTTTTCTGGTACGGACATATATTTATTCAATCACAACTTCTCTGCTACTCTCAACTTGGCGCTCCTGCTTCTCGTATTTCGCTTCAACTCTTCTGCGCCAGCCGTTACCGGCTTCTTATTCACCAACCGGAAAACCGTTTGCTTTGCTACGGACTCAAAGGGGTTATCCGGTACTTCTTCAAAACTTCCCTGGCGGAAAAAATTTTTCACCATTCTGTCTTCAATGGAATGAAACGTAATAATGGCAGCTCTTCCGCCGGGTTTCAGCACCGCGGGCAATTGCTGCAACATTTCTTTCAGCGCACCCATTTCATCGTTCACTTCCATTCTCAGTGCCTGAAAAACCTGCGCCAGGTATTTATGAGGATTTCCTTTCACCACAGGGCTGATCAAAGCCTTGAACTGTTCGATGGTACCGTACGGCAGGTGGGCACGCTGATGAACAATATGATTGGCCAGTGTTTTGGAATTGGTCACTTCGCCGTATTGTTCAAACATTTTGTGCAGCTGTTGTTCGGAGTAAGACTTGATGATGGTAGCAGCAGTGGTTGGCTGTCTGCGATCCATCCGCATATCCATGGGGCCGGCAAAGCGGATGGAGAAGCCACGCTCTCCTTCATCAAACTGATGACTGCTTACGCCCAGATCGGCCAGTACACCGTTTACGGCAGTGATATTGTGCAGGCGCAGAAAGCGCTGCAGATGTCGGAAGTTCTGAGGAATAAACAGGATTCTGGGATCGTCATGGATGTTTTCCTGCGCAGCGGCATCCTGGTCAAAAGCAACCAGTTTGCCCTGTGGCCCCAACCTGCTTAAAATCCCCCTGCTGTGTCCGCCGCCACCAAACGTACAGTCTACATAAATTCCATCGGCCTTGATATCCAACCCTTCCAGGGTTTCGTTAAAAAGGACGGGGATATGATAAGCAGATTGCTGAGAATCGGATTCGGGTGTTAGTTCCTGCTCCATATTACTGCTTATCGGTTTTATCGGCCATCACTTCCTGTGCCAGGCTGCTGAAAGCCTCGGGTGAAAAATCCTCAAAGAGCTGTTTGTACTTACTTGCATCCCATATTTCGAAACGATCCAGCGCTGCTGCCAGCACGATGTCTTTGGAAAGGCCGGCAAATTCCTTGAGGGAGGCGGGCAACAACATTCTGCCTGCAGCATCCAGTTCAATTTCTGTGGCCCCACCCAAAAACTGACGCCTGAATTGGCGTACTTTTGGATCGAAATCGTTCAACTGGCTGATTTTGGCAATAATCAATTCCCAACTTTTCAACGGATACAACGTGAGACATTTTTCGAACCCGCGGCTGAGGATAAAGCGGTTCTCTCCTTCCGGTAACTGTTTTTTCAGTCCGCCGGGAAGCAGAAAACGCCCTTTAGCGTCTACCGTAGCCTCATATTCTCCGTGAAATCCGTTCATTTGGGTATAAATATTTCCAAGATTACCACTTGTTGACACAAAATAACACTTTTTCCCACTTTTGATCGCAAAAGAGGAGGGTTGTATTTATCCACAGATTATGCAATGGCTATAATTCAAGTGCAGTATAGATTTGACCCCAAAATGGGGATAACCGGCCAAGTACCATGTGAATAGCTGTGGATAACCCCTGAAACGCAATAAAATCAAGCATGAAGCACCCATCAACACTCAGTATACAGGACTTTACCTACGAATTGCCCGAAGAACGGATTGCCCGGTATCCCCTGACAGAACGGGACGCCAGCAAGCTGTTGGTGTACCGGAAGGGGGAAATTCATGAATCCGTATACCGGAATCTGGCAGCAGCATTGCCTCCGGAGAGCCTGCTGGTGTTCAATAATACCCGGGTGGTGGAAGCACGCCTGCTCTTTCAGAAAGAAACCGGCGGTATAATAGAGGTCTTTTGCCTGGAACCCGGAGACCAGTATGCCGATATCACCAGCGCCATGCTACAGAAGGGAAAGGTGTACTGGAAATGCCTGGTGGGTGGCGCCAAAAAATGGAAGGAAGGACCGCTACGGATGAAGATTCAGCAGGAAAGCGCAGCGGCAGGCCACCGCGATCCGCTGGTTATTGAAGCGCGGAAAGTTGCACAACAAAACGATTCTTTTATCATAGAACTGAGCTGGAACAATGCAGCGCTCAGTTTTGCAGAACTCTTGCATGCAGCGGGCTCTATTCCGCTGCCACCTTACCTGAACAGAAAAACAGAAGCTGCAGACAAAGAAAGATACCAAACCATTTATGCCGAACAGGATGGTTCTGTTGCCGCACCTACGGCAGGCCTGCATTTTACGCCGCAGGTGTTCAAAAGCCTGGAACAAAAAAACATCTGCACCGCATTTGTTACCCTGCATGTGGGAGCGGGTACATTCAAGCCGGTGAAAGCATCCACCATGGGCGAACATGAGATGCATGCCGAATTCATAGAAGTATCTGCAGCATTGATCCGGCAACTCATTAACCGACCAGCAGCAGGAATTATAGCAGTGGGCACTACTTCGTTGCGTACACTGGAAAGCCTTTACTGGCTGGGCGTAAAAGTCATGGCCGTACCCGATATCACTACAGCCGAATTGCAGCTGCATCAGTGGGAACCATATGAACTGCAGGAGCAGGATATTCCTACCAACACTGCGTTGGAAGCATTATTGCAATGGATGGAGCGGCAACAATTGCAGCTGCTGATTACCAAAACACAGATCATCATTGCACCGGGATATCGTTTCCGGATCATCAGCGGACTGATCACCAATTTTCATCAGCCTCAATCCACACTGCTCTTGATTGTAGCAGCCATTACCGGCAACGACTGGAAACGGATCTATAGCTATGCCATGGAAAACGAATTTCGTTTTCTGAGTTATGGAGATGGTTGCCTGCTATGGGTTTAAGCAGGATTCAGCACAGGCACTTCAACCGTGAATGCAGTACCCTTGCCCAGCGTACTTTCCACTTTGATACGGCCCTTGTGTGCATCAATCACGGTTTTAACATAGCTCATGCCCAGGCCAAAACCTTTTACATTGTGCAGGTTACCCGTATGTGCGCGGAAGAATTTTTCGAAGATGCGCTTGGTACTTTCCTTGTTCATTCCAATACCATTGTCTTCTATGCGGATCACTAAATAGTTGCGGGTGCTGTGCGTGGAAATTTTAATCAGCAGGCTTTCTTTGGAGTATTTAATGGCATTGTCTACCAGGTTCGAAATCAGGTTGGTGAAATGCGCTTCATCGCCGTTGATCAGGTCGTTCTTGGCATTGAGCAACAACTGGAAGTCGGCGCCCTTGTCTTGCAGTTGCAGTTTGTAATTGTCCATCACCTGTACAATCACATTGTGCACATGCAGTTCGGAGAAGTTCATCTTCAGTTCCTGCTTTTCCATGAAAGCAGCCTGTAAAATGGTTTCCACATGTTTGTTCATGCGGTTGTTTTCCTCTTTGATGATCTTAGTGAAGTAAGCCGTTTTCTCTTTGTTGTTCTGCACCTTTTCGTTGCCCAGGGCATCTACCGCCAGCGATATGGTAGCCAGCGGTGTTTTGAATTCGTGGGTCATGTTGTTGATGAAATCACTCTTGATCTGGCTGAGCCTTTTCTGGTTCAGCAAGGTGCGGACGGTTACATAGAAGGCCGCAATGATCACGAGCATAAACGTAATGGCGCCCAGGATGATCCAGCGCAGCGATTGCCAAACCTGCTTTTCAATATCGGGAACAATCAGGATCAGCTTTTCGAAAGAAGGCGTGAACTCCACTTCTGCATTTTCCGGCAGAATCACCGAATAAAATCTTTTGTTGTTCACCGTGTCCCAGAACTCACGTTCGTATCCGGGAGACATCAGTTCGTAATCGTCGTTGAAATCGGTAACGGCAAATTCAAACTTTACTTTATCGAGGTCTACTCTTTTGAATTCTTTCCTGATCCTATTGGCAATTTCATCCTGTGTAAATTTCTGATCAACGCTGGGCCGTCTGAAGAGGTATTGCTGAATGGCCGGTCCCAGCGAAAGCATGCCCCTTCCCCTGCGGGATAAACTCATGGCCTGCCCCGAACCCGTAGACTTACCCAGGTCGATGGCTACGGAAGTAACCGCCCCGTCGATCTTATTTTTGAGTTGGGCCCTGTTTACTGCAAGCAGGTTATCGAACCAGGATACCTGCAGGAGAATCAACCCAAACAGCGACAGCGAAATGAGGATCACAATGACCGGAAAAGTTCTCTTCATCATGCACAAATATAGTTTTAAAGCCTGCTTTTATTTCTGCAAATAAATCATTTTACCTATCTTTTAGGATAAATGGAACTATCACAGGGCATATTACTCCTCTCCGACCCTTTTTTAAAGGATCCCAATTTCATCCGGTCGGTGGTGCTGGTTTGTGAACACAATCCGGAGGGTGCTTTTGGACTGGTTTTGAACAGGAAAATTCATTTTGTATTGGGCGACCTGGTAGAGCAAGCCATGGGCATTGATGTACCGGTGTTCGAAGGCGGTCCGGTTCAACCCACTGCCCTGCATTTCATTCACAGAAAGGGCAACCTGATTCCCAACAGCGTAGAAATTGCCCGGGATATTTTCTGGGGAGGCGATTTTGATGTGGCGCTGGATTTGCTGCGGGCCGGCACCCTGGGCGCGAGCGATATTCGTTTTTTTGTGGGCTACAGCGGCTGGAGCGCCGGACAGCTCGAAGACGAACTGGAAGAAAAAAGCTGGATACTGGCCCAAGCCCGGGCCACCATTGTTTTTGATGCACCCGAAGACCATATCTGGGCCAGGAGCCTGCATACGCTGGGCGGAGAATATGCGCAGATGAGCAACTACCCCATTGATCCGCAGCTGAACTAAGTTGCGCGAGGGCGCATAAAAAAAACGACCCCGAAACCGGGGCCGTTCAAATCATCTTCAAAAATAAAATCGTTTTAGAGTTCAATAGCGCCTTCTACCAAAACAGTGGCTTTGTTGTTGAGTACTTCTACAAAACCGCTCTGGATGGAATAATTAGCAGACTCTTTTTTATCTACCAAAACCTTCAGGTTACCCTTACCCAGGGCGCTCACCATTGGAGCGTGTTTGTCGAGAATTTCGAACAAACCACTGGTTCCAGGCAGCTGTACGCCATACACTTCTCCGCTGTACAGTTTCTTTTCCGGTGTTAATATCTCTAGAATCATTGTTTCTGTTTTCTTAATTATCCTTTGGCAGCTTCCATCATTTTCTTACCCTTCTCCATTGCATCTTCCAGGGTACCTACCAGGTTGAATGCAGCTTCAGGATACTCATCCACTTCACCGTCCATGATGGCGTTGAAGGCTCTGATGGTATCTTCGATGCTTACGAATACTCCTTTCAGACCGGTGAACTGTTCTGCCACGTGGAAAGGCTGAGAAAGGAAACGCTGTACTTTACGCGCACGCTGTACGGTCATTTTATCTTCTTCACTCAGTTCGTCCATACCCAGGATGGCAATGATATCCTGCAGTTCCTTGTAACGCTGTAAAATCAGTTTAACCCTGTTGGCACAATCGTAGTGTGCATCACCCACAATGGCAGGTGTCAGGATACGGGAAGTAGAATCCAATGGATCCACCGCAGGATAGATACCTAAGTCGGCAATCTTACGGCTCAGTACGGTAGTAGCATCCAGGTGCGCAAAAGTAGTTGCGGGAGCCGGATCGGTCAAATCATCCGCAGGTACGTAAACCGCCTGTACGGAAGTAATGGAACCATTTTTTGTAGAAGTAATCCGCTCCTGCATCAGACCCATTTCAGTGGCCAGTGTAGGCTGGTAACCTACCGCAGAAGGCATACGGCCTAACAGCGCGGATACCTCAGAACCTGCCTGGGTGAAACGGAAGATGTTATCTACGAAGAACAGGATGTCTCTACCTTTACCGGTACCATCTCCGTCACGGAAATATTCTGCAATAGTCAGACCGCTCAAAGCCACGCGCGCACGTGCACCCGGAGGTTCGTTCATCTGACCAAATACGAAGGTTGCTTTAGATTCTTTCAGGCCATCCATGTCTACCTTGCTCAGGTCCCATCCGCCTTCTTCCATACTATGTTTGAAATTGTCGCCGTATTTCATGATACCGGCTTCAATCATTTCACGCAACAAATCATTTCCTTCACGAGTACGCTCACCAACACCTGCAAATACGGAAAGACCACCGTGGCCTTTGGCGATGTTGTTGATCAATTCCTGGATCAATACGGTTTTACCTACACCCGCACCACCAAACAGACCGATCTTACCCCCTTTTGCATAAGGCTCAATCAGGTCGATTACTTTAATACCGGTAAACAGAATTTCTGTAGCAGTACTCAGGTTCTCGAATAATGGGGGCTTGTTGTGGATCGGACGACCACCTTCTTTGCTCAACTGAGGCAGACCGTCGATTGCATCTCCGGTTACGTTGAACAAACGACCATTAATTCCCTCACCAACAGGCATTGCGATGGCACGACCGGTATCAACCACAGTCATTCCTCTTACAAGACCTTCCGTTCCGTCCATAGCAATGGTTCGCACGCTGTCTTCACCAAGGTGCTGTTGTACTTCAAGTACCAGTTTCTCACCATTTTCTTTGGTAATTTCCAAGGCATTGTAAATTTCGGGCAGGGCGTTGTTGTCCGGAAAATGAACGTCTACCACAGCACCAATAATTTGTTTAATCTTCCCTTTCGTAGCCATATCAGGAGGTATAATTAAGGTTTTAAATTTAGGGAAACACAAAGCTCCCCGTTTTGGCGGCAAAGGTAAGGGGATGACGGTAAAAAAAAGGGGCTATTTGCCTGTTTTTTTTCTGATCAGAGAAAACAGGGACTGGGCAACCGGAACCAGCTTCAGCAAATTCCAGGCGCCGGAGAGGGTTGCGGTACTCAGAACCGCGGGAACAATGGCTCCGGTGGCCGATTTAAAGAGTTGACCGGGAATTTTTTGTACCCTTCCGGAAAGGTCTTTTTCCTGCCGGTCAATCTCCCCTTTCAGCTGATCAATGGCTCTCAGGAGGTCTTCCCGCGATCTGATTTCGGGTTGTTGGTAGCTGCTCATCGCTCTTTTAATAAAATTTGAATCACAGTATCGGTAACGGAACGGCCCAATTTGTTCCTGAAAAGCCAAACCAGAATAAGTACCAGGAGGTATCCCCCGGCCACAATCCCAAATCCGGTCATCAGGCTGTCGGTAACATCGGACAGGTAGTAGGCGGCCATAAGGCTCGCAAAGAAGAGGGTCACTACAATCAGGATCACCAGTACCAATAAAACCACCAACCTGCCCACCAGCCGACCGGTTTTTTCGGTCATTTGCATTTTCAGCAGGAGTACCCTGTTTTCGAGGTAGGTCTCCAGTTCCTTCCGGGTATCGGTAAAAAAATGTTCAGATTCGGGCATGTCAGGAGGTTTTAAGCGCCTCATCTTTCAGTTTGCCTTCCAGATCGGACACCAGTTGTTTGGCTTTGGCCAAAAGTTGCTGGAGAGATTCTTCAGCAGTATCAATACCGGCTTTAAAATCGTCTTTGAGATCGGCAGCGCTCAGTTTAAGTTCATCGGCCAGCTCCTTCCCTTTCTCCGTATTCATGTATAAAGCCAGTGCAGATCCGGCAAGTGCTCCCAGCAAAAGTCCGGATATAAATTTATGGTTATCGCTCATACAATCTTATTTAGAGATGAAATGAATACATTTGTTACAAGTTACTCAAAATGCAGCAGGAAATAAAATTAAAGCGCTACTTTTTTCTGGGGATTATCCTCCTGATCGGCGGATTGCTGGTAGCCAGTCTTGCCGAATTCCTGACGGCATTTCTGGCTGCGATTATGTTTTATGTACTCAGCAAGCATCCGGTAGACTGGCTGGTACGAAAAAAGGGATGGGGAAAGGGTTCAGCGGCTATTTTAACGATCATTGTATCCTTCTTTATTATTCTGCTGCCCATGTCGATGGTGGTGGCCATGCTGTATAAAAAAGTACTGCTGTTTTCGCAGAACACCAATTTGTTGCTGGAGCCACTGAAGCAACTGGATATTGAATTGCAGGATCGTTTTCATTTTGTGTTGTTGTCTGAGAAAAACCTGGCCAAGGCGCAGGTATGGCTCACCGATTTTCTGGGCTCATTGCTGAACCAGGGATTCAATCTGGTGAGTTCCATAGCCATGATGTATTTCTTCCTGTATTACATGATCGTGAACATCAACCGGATGGAAGCGGCCATTATTTTATACCTGCCATTCGAAAAATCCAAGATAGAATTATTCGGACACGAACTGAAAGCACAAACCTTCAGCAATGCAGTGGGCATACCGTTGATTGCCGTGGTGCAGGGCTTTCTGGCTTATGTAGCTTTCATTACCACGAATGTGCCGCAGGCAGTGTTCTGGGCAGTGTTGACCGGACTGGCCTCTTTGCTGCCCATTATCGGAACCGGCCTGGTATGGATACCGGTGGGTTTGTACCTGATAGGCAATGGCGGTACCTGGCAGGGCATCGGGGTGATCCTCTGGGGGTTTCTGTTTTTAGGGATTGCAGATAATGTGATCCGGTTTTTACTGGCCAAAAGAATGGCCGATGTGCATCCGATTGTAACCGTGTTGGGAGTGATTATGGGATTGAAATATTTTGGCATTACCGGGCTGATCTTCGGACCACTGATCATATCCTATTTCCTGATTCTTCTGAGGATATACTACTCCGAATACCAGAACAAATTGCCGATGCACCACAGAAGAAAGAAAACGGTACCAACACCGTTTAAGTTGCCGTTTATTCGGTAGGATTAGCCGCGTCAAAATCATCTTGTAAACCCAACCAGAATTTAGCAGAATTTCCAAAATACTTCGAAAAACGTAGGGCTGTATCTGCTGTAATTCTACGATACCCTTTAATAATCGCAGAAATTCTAGTTTGCGGAATTCCTGTGTCTTTGGATAGCCTGTACGCAGAAATGCCAAGAGGAATAAGAAATTCTTCTTGTAAAACCTCCCCCGGATGAATATTTCTGAGCTTTTTCATTTTAAGCGCTTAATGGCAATGCGGTTTCCGCGTAACCTCATTTAAAGTACAACCCAATGATGGCAGTCATTGCAATAAAAGCAGCGCACATCCAGAGTATTAACCGGGCTTCGGTTTTAGCAATCCTTACTTGTAGTTCGGCAATCTTATTTTCCAACTTACCCGTTTTCTTCACAAGGTCTTCTCGGGTGGCCAATAAATTGGAATCCAACTCGTGACGATTATTTAGTTTGGCGCCCACATAATTCACCAATGATTCTGCTTCTACTTCTCCCAGTTTAGGCTCAAGTAGTTGATACAACTCTATTTCAGATATTTTTAGTGCCATGCAGCAAAACTAAATGGAAGAGAAAGACACAACAACAGGTATTTGTACTGAATTTTTGAGCATAATCACGGTATTTTGATTGGTGCTTAATTTAACAGAGAAGTCAAGCACGAAAAAGGGGCACATGTAGCGCCCCCATTCTTTATATAAAATTTTTTACCAATTACCAACCAGAAGCTTCATAGCTCACTTTAATTTTTTTCATGTCTTTTTATTTAATGGATATTATAAATGTATATACTTATTAGAAAAGAAACGTCAAATAAATGTAAAAATTATACTGTTACTGGCTTTTTCCATCGCTCAGCCATATTGGTAAAATTAATCCATATGCGTGGGGACTTGTTTGTATTTCGCTTATACTCAATGTAAAAGCCATAATCCATCACATAACCAATACAAACTCCAGATAAGTAGTCGAACATAAAGAGATCATCCAGGATTCCTTTTTCTATTCCAATAGCTACACACTCCATGTAATTAAATATTGACACCAGCGCTGATCTGGCCGACTCATCGTCATCCAATATTTTAGAAAAATCAATCGCTTTATTTTCATCTATTAAATGTTTATTCTTTGTAAACATAAGCTTGGTAATCTTGAGATTTTCTACCATTGATGGCTTAAACCACTCACTAGCACATGCGTAAGACATCGTAATCTTATTGTTAAGACGATCATGGGCGAATTTTATTTGATTATGCTCATAATTGATCACTGAATAAAAAATACCTATGAAGACCGATCCACAAGCCACCACCACTGATAGATTTTTTAATTTTTCGATATCAGAGGACTGATTGTACACACTCGCACCTATAAAGGAAACACAAACAATAGAAGCAATTACAAACACTAGGCGATAATAAAAGATAAATCCAACCGTGGCATTAATTGCCCTTTCAATTCCATAAACGGAATAAGACGGAGTGTCGTTCTTCATGAAGTTTTGATTTCGTCAAATAGCAGCCGAATCAACTTTATCTCAGCTGTAGTCAATAGCATGAAGCAAACCTAAAGGATCGGGGAGCAC
>JAQTZD010000146.1 GCA_028687975.1 Sediminibacterium sp. | reverse complement strand
TATTTTAGCTTTTCCCCTGGTCAGCTCTTTCAACGCTTCGTATGGATTGGGATAGTTTTCGCTTCGAAGAATGGTCTGAATGGCTTCTGCCACCACTGCCCAGTTATTCTCGAGATCGGCCTTGATGGCTGCCTCGTTCAGGATGAGCTTAGACAATCCGTTTTGGATAGACTGAATGGAGATGCTTATATGTGCCACCGGAACTCCCATGTTTCTAAGTACCGTGGAGTCTGTCAGATCTCTTTGCAGACGGCTCACCGGCAATTTCCCGCTCAGGTGCTCCAGTAATCCGTTCGCTATACCCAGGTTGCCTTCTGCATTTTCAAAATCGATGGGGTTTACCTTATGTGGCATGGCAGATGAACCTACTTCCCCTTTTTTGGTTTGCTGTTTAAAATAATCCATGCTGATATAGGTCCAGATGTCCCGGCAAAAATCGATCAGGATATTGTTGATGCGCTTAATCGCATCAAAATGTGCCGCCAGTGAATCGTAATGTTCAATCTGGGTGGTGAACTGCATGCGCTGCAGGCCAAGAATATCTTCCACAAACCGGTTGCCCAGGTTTACCCAGTTGCGTTTGGGGAATGCAATATGATGCGCATTGAAATTACCGGTGGCGCCACCAAATTTTGCTGCGTAAGGGATGCTGCTGAACAGTTCAATCTGGTTGTTGAGCCTTTCTACATAAACCATGATTTCTTTTCCGAGGCGGGTAGGGGATGCGGCCTGTCCATGGGTTCTTGCCAGCATGGGAACATCCTTCCATTTTGCTGCCAGCTGGTACAGGTTGTTCTGGAGGTTGATGAGGGCTGGCAGGTATTCATGCTCCATGGCATGTTTCCAGCTCAGCGGTATGGCCGTGTTGTTGATGTCCTGGGAAGTGAGTCCAAAGTGGATCCATTCTTTCAAATGGCCGATTCCAGCCTCGTCTGCCTTCTCTTTCAGGAAGTATTCAACCGCTTTTACATCGTGGTTGGTTACAGACTCTAATTTCTTGATTTTCAATGCGTCTTCTAGGGTAAACTCATCAATTACTTTAGCTAAAGATGCTTTGGCTTTTGCGGGCAACCTGAAGAATTTCTGATCGGCCAGAAAGAAGAAATATTCAATTTCCACCAATACCCTGTATTTGATCAGGGCATATTCGGAGAAGTATTCATCCAGGTGACTGGTCTTTTTTCTGTATCGGCCGTCGATGGGAGAAATGGCTGTAAGGTTACTCAGTTCCATATTGTCTTAATTCGTTTCTTTGCACAAAAGTAGCTGAATTGAACAAGAGAATAAGCGTTGGAGCGGTAAGTTATTTGAACACATTGCCATTTTTATTGGGTATAAAAAGAGCCACTGGTTTGATGGAGAGGACTACTTTAACGGAAGAGTATCCTGCAAAGCTGGCTGAGCAACTCATCGCCAATCAGATTGATGTTGGTCTGATTCCTGTGGCCATGATCCCGCGGTTAAAAGAGTCGTACATTATTGGTGAGCATTGTATAGGAACTGAAGGTGAGGTAGCTTCTGTTGCCCTTTTCAGCGAAGTGCCGATGGAACAGATTGAGACGGTGATCCTCGATTACCAGAGCAGAACTTCTGTAAACCTGGCCAGAATCCTGCTCAAAGAATACTGGAAAAAAGAAGTGGTATTTGAGGAAGCAACCCCCGACTTCAGAGAAAAGATTAAAGGTACCACTGCGGCGGTGGTGATCGGCGATCGTGCATTGGAGCAAATTAGTATGTCTGCCTATATGTACGATCTGGGAGCTGCCTGGAAAGCGCATACGGGCTTGCCGTTTGTGTTTGCTGCCTGGGTAGCCAACAAGCCTTTGGATGAAGCCTTCATTGATGCGTTCAATAAAGCCAATGCTTATGGCGTATCTCATTTGGATGAAGTGCTGGTCGGTTTGAATTTTCCTGCGTACGATCTGAAGAAATACTATACCGAAAACCTCAGCTATCCCCTGACCGATGAAAAGCGCAAAGGGCTGGCCCTGTTCCTGGAAAAACTGAAGCAACTATAAAATCTGTTCAACTGCATGACCGGCATTACCGTAATTACCATCTGTTTCAACAACCTGAACGATTTGCAGAAGACCTGTGCTTCTGTAGACAGTCAGGAGCGTAAGCCGGAGGAGCACTGGATCATCAATGGTTCCAGTACAACGGAGATTGCCGGCTGGCTGGAATCGACCCCGCAACCTGCTTACCGGAAATGGCTGAACGAAAGAGACAAGGGTATTTCCGATGCCTTCAACAAAGGGATTCAACGGGCGAGTTATTCCATCATCCATTTGCTTCATGCGGGCGATTGCTATGCCTCCGATCAGGTGATCGGGCTGGTTGATCAGTATTTTTCCCGACACAGCGATACCTGCTGGATCAGCGGGAATATCCGTATTACCCGAGGCGGGGTTCCCGTAACAGTAGGCAAGCCTTTCGATAAAAAGAAATTGTACCGGGGTATGCGCAGTGTGGCGCATCCTACCTGGTTTGTAAAGAAAGCCGTGTACGACCGAGTTGGGTTGTTCAATACCCACCTGAAGATCGGGATGGATTACGACCTGATGTGCAGGATTTACAACGAACCTTACGGATACATCAACGAAACACTTGCCGTGTTCGACGATACCGGCATCAGCACCACCAATTATCTGGCTTCACTTAAAGAGAATATTCAGGTATACGAATCGCATTTTGGTTATTCCTTGCTCTGCCGGCTATGGCAGTTCCGGTTGAAATTGCTGCACCTGCTTTTAGAAACTTCCTTTGGTAAATGGTTGTTCCGGATCAAAAATAAGCTGGGCCTGGCCAATGCCTAGGGCTTTACTGCCGATCTACCGGTTTCATCCATTCTGTGCAGCATCAGACTGATCTTGTGCTGGCTCAGGTATTCATCCACCGCCTTTCTGGACCCTTTCCAAAATCCGTAATCGTCGATGATCAGCACGCCTTTGGATACCAGTTTGGGATACAGCTGTTCCATTTCGTGTTTGGTGGATTCATACCAGTCGGTATCGAGTCGCAGCAGGGCTATTTCGCTGGAAATGGTTTGAGGAATGGTTAATAATACATCGCCCTCCACAAAATGAATCAGTTCCGAGGGGTAGTTGGTCCGGGCAATATTGGCCTTGACTTCTTCCAGGCCGGAATATGCCCAAACTGAACTTTCGGTTTTGATGGCAGCTTCCTCTTGCATTTGTGTGGCAGCATCGCGGTTGAGCTGGTCCACATCGTTTTCAGTTGGTGCGGTCATGCCTGCATAGGTGTCGTACAGGTACAGGTGCCGGTCGGTTGCTCCCAGGTATTTCAGGGTTTCCGCCACGGCCATCATGCTGCCGCCCTTCCATACGCCGCATTCCACAATGTCTCCCGGAATCTGGTGGTTCACTACATACTTCACACTTTCGATCAAACCATATAAGCGTGCTTCACTGGTCATGGTGTATGGACGTACTTTGCGGATGATTTCTTTGTGCATATCGTCGAAGTCTGCAGGAAACTGATGCTCCTGTATATCCAGTCCGAATAATGTTTTGAATGCTTTTACTGGTTTGAATTTCATGGTAATGTTAAATGTGTTTGTAT
>JAQTZD010000068.1 GCA_028687975.1 Sediminibacterium sp. | reverse complement strand
TTAAAGGATTCTAACTGGATGTCGAGGAGGTCAGGGGCATCAGCCAAATGTTTAGTTTTACCGAAGCCGACCCTGTTGTTCAATGTTGTAGTAGACATATGTATGTAAAACCGGTTTTTGTACAAAAAATTTGGGGAGAACTTACAGGTTCTCAATGCATTGAAAACGAGATACTTATCGAAAACATGGCCATGATAAAGTATGTCTATATGCTAGCTAGCCCAAAATAAAGGATGGCAAAGGTAAGGAAAGGGCAGAAACCGCAAAAACAAATTTTGCGCCAAACTGCCCTTTGGGGATAAATTAACTTACCAGATTCTTGCTCTTTCTTCGGGTTTCCGCCAAAGTTGGTGTTTTTCTGTTACACCAAAAGTCTGGTAGAAGGGATCAAAGTTAGACAAAGGCCCGTTTACACGGAACTCTTCGGGCGAATGCGGATCGGTAGAAATACCTGTTCTCACGATCTCCGGGCGGTTTACCAGGCGCCAAACCTGGGCAAATCCGAGGAAAAACCGTTCATCGGGGGTGAATCCGTCTATTTTATCCTTTCCCTGACCCTGTTTGGTCAGTTTAAAGGCATCCCATGCAATGGCCAGGCCACCGATATCGGCCAGGTTCTCTCCCAGGGTTAAGGCTCCGTTTACATGGAGGCTGTCGAGTACCACAAAGCCATTGTACTGGTCGATCACTCCTTTGGCCTTGGCGGTGAACTTCTCGCCGTCGGTTTTGGTCCACCAGTCTTTCATATTGCCCTGCGCATCGTACTGACGTCCCTGGTCATCGAAGCCATGGGTCATTTCGTGACCTATCACCATACCAATACCACCATAATTGATGGCGTCGTCTGCATTCAGGTCAAAAAACGGAAACTGCAGGATACCTGCGGGGAATACAATTTCATTCACGGTAGGATTGTAATAGGCATTCACGGTGGGTGCGGTCATCCCCCATTCGGTGCGGTCTACCGGTTTGCCGATCTTGGCAATATTTTCCTTGTAATCGTGTTTGGACACATTTTGCACATTGCCAAAGAGGTCATCTCTGGAAATGGTTACATCGTCGTAGTTTTTCCATTTATCCGGATAGCCGATCTTTTTGAGGAAGGCAGCCAGTTTTTCCTGTGCGCGCTGTTTGGTGGAATCGCTCATCCAGTCGAGCTTGCTGATCCTGGCCTTGAAAGCAACCTGCAGGTTGTTTACCAGTTCATCCATGCGTTGCTTGGCTTCGGGAGGAAAGTACTTCTGCACATAAACCTCACCCAACAGGTCTTTCAGGTTGTTGTCTGTTCTGCTCACCATCGACTTCCATCTTTCCGGCTGCACTTTGGCACCGGAGAACAGGGCATTGAAAGCAAAACGCTCATCGCGGAAAGCCTTGCCCAGTAAACTGGCTTTGGAGGCAATGTAATCGAACTTCAGTTTGTTTTTCCAAACCTGGATGGGCTGTTTGGCCAGCAGCGCACTGAGCGCTTCGTAATAGCGGGGCTGAGATACATTAATGCTGTCTGTCTTCACCCCCATTTTGGCCAGGAAAGCAGACCAGCCGATATTCGGGGCCCTTTTCTCCAGATCAGTCACCGACATTTTGTTGTAGTTCTTTACCGGGTCTCTCAGTTCTACCGGAGACAAATGCGATTGTGCAATGGCGGTTTCTACAGACAGAACATCTGCAGCGTTTTTGGCTGCTGTAGCAGCATCCATACCTACCAGCTCAAAATATTTTGCAGCATGTTCCACGAGTTTCTTCCGCTGGTTCACGGTAATGGAATCGCCCTTGGTATAGTAATCCTTTTCAGGCAGGCTGAGGCCGGTCTGGTAGAGTACAAGCATATTCCTGGCGCTGTTCTTTTCGTCGGGGCCAACATAATAGCCGATCAGCTCATCCCCCTCACCTTCTGCATAGGAGGAAGCAATCAGGTTCATCATCGATTGGTAATTGGTAAGGGCATCAATCTTCGCCAGCATGGGCTGTATGGGCGCTATGCCTTTTTTCTCAATGGCAACCGTATCCATACCGCTGGCATAAAAATCGCCCACTTTCTGTGCGGCACTGCCCTTGGGATGATCGGTTTTGGCGGCGGTTTCCTCCAGAATAGTTCTGAGTTTTTTCAGGTTGTTGTCGTAGAGGGTATTGAAGCTGCCCCAGCCGCTTTGATCGTCGGGTATTTTGGCATTTTTGATCCAGGTACCATTGGCATACCGAAAGAAATTGTCTCCCGGGTGAACGGAGGTATCCATTCCGGACCGGTCAAAGAATACAGTGTCTTTATCCGACTTGCTCTTGCAGGCCGCTAGTGATACAATCAGGATGGTGCAAATACCGGCGATTCTTTTCATATGTGATTTTTAGGAGATACAATTTACGTTTTTCCGGAACTGTACAAAACCGTTTATCCACAAAAAAAGCCGGTAAGAGTAAATCTTACCGGCCTTATATTGAAGTCGTTGAAATTATTTCACTTCTACTTCCGCACCAGCTTCTTTCAGCTTAGCAGCCAAATCATCGGCTTCAGCCTTAGAAACACCTTCTTTAACTGGTTTTGGAGCACCGTCTACGAGGTCTTTTGCTTCTTTCAAACCTAAGCCGGTTAATTCTTTAACGATTTTAACCACACCCAGTTTGCTTGCACCACCGCTAACGAGGATTACATCAAAAGATGTTTTCTCTTCAGCAACAGCAGCACCACCGCCGTCGCCTGCGCTTACTACAACTGCAGCAGCAGCTGGTTCAATACCGTAATCAGCTTTCAATACATCAGCTAATTCCTGAACTTCTTTTACTGTTAAGCCTACTAATTGTTCGGCTAATGCTTTAACGTCTGCCATTTTTTTACATTTTAACCGCTTTCAAAGCTATTTGCTCCAGCGGATGGTTATGAATGATTGCCACATTTTTACCTCAGGGGCGTTGGGAATATACTTTTTTGTGCTGAAATTATTCAGCTGCAGCTGCTTCAGCCTGCTTTTCGTGATGCTGTAACAAACCAGCCAGTACACGCTTGGCAGGAGACTGCAGCAATCCGATAACTTCTCCGATGAGCTCGTTCTTGGTCTTGATCTGAGTGAGCGCTTTCAGGTTGTTATCGCCGGTGTAAATGTCACCGTTGATGAAGGCAGCCTTCAGTAAAGGTTTTTCACCATTGCTTTTCTTGCGGAAAGAGCTGATGATCAAAGCTGGCTCTTTAGGGTTTTCAGAGAACATCAGGGCAGTTACATTGTGCAGTGCATCGTAGATACCTGCATATTTTTCTGCATCCAGAGATTCCAGTGCCTTTTTGATAAGGGTGTTCTTTGCAACTTTCATTTCAACCTGCTTGTCGAAGCAGCTTCTGCGCAAAGTAGATACCTGCTCTACAGAGAGGGCTTCTGTATCGGTGATATAGAAGTTGTTGTACTGAGAGAACTTCTCCTTCAGTACTTCAATTACTTCATTTTTTTGATCTTTGGTCATAACTAATTTTTTTTAAAACCCGGGTCATTTCATTCCGTTTTGCGGATTGATCACCAGGATTAGTTCATTAATGATTTAGTGTCTAAGGTAATACCCGGACTCATTGTGCTGGCCATGCTAACACCTTTCAGGTAAATACCTTTGGATGTAGATGGTTTCAGCTTAATGATTGCGTTGATCAGCTCAGCGCTGTTTTCAGCAATTTTCTCAGGAGAGAAAGAGATGCGTCCTACAGAAGCGTGAACGATACCGGATTTATCTACTTTGAAAGCGATCTTACCACCTTTCACCTCATTTACAGCAGCTGCAACATCGTTGGTTACAGTACCTGTTTTAGGGTTTGGCATCAGGTTACGAGGTCCGAGAACCTTACCCAGTTTACCAATTTTAGGCATTACAGAAGGAGTAGCGATGATCACATCGATGTCTACCCAACCGCTTTCAATTTTTGCAATGAACTCATCCAGACCTACATAATCAGCACCTGCTTCGTTAGCAGCAGCTTCTTTATCGGGTGTGCAGAGCACCAATACTTTTTTAGTTTTACCAGTACCGTGTGGTAAGGATACGGTACCACGTACCTGCTGATCAGCTTTCTTAGGATCCACACCCAAACGAATGTGTAAGTCTACAGAGCTGTCGAATTTGGTACAGTTGATTTCTTTAACCAGCGCAGAAGCTTCTTTAAGGGAATAAATCTTTGTCTTATCCACCTTAGTAACTGCTACTTTTCTTTTCTTAGTAAGTGACATTTTTCTTTAGTTAATGAGGTGAATAATTAGTTTTCCCAGGGAGCTTTACCTTCAACGGTAATACCCATACTGCGAGCAGTACCGGCAACCATATTCATGGCGCTGTTCAAAGTAAATGCGTTCAGATCAGACATCTTGTCTTTGGCGATAGCCTCAACCTGATCCCAGCTAACTTTACCTACTTTGGAACGGTTACTTTCCTTGGAACCTTTCTGAATTTTTGCAGCCTCCATTAACTGAACTGCGGCTGGAGCTGTTTTAATGATGAAGTCGAAAGACTTATCAGAATAAACAGTGATTAAAACGGGAACAACTTTTCCCATTTTGTCCTGGGTTCTGGCATTAAACTGCTTACAGAACTCCATAATGTTTACACCCTTAGAACCGAGTGCGGGGCCTACCGGAGGCGCAGGATTGGCTTGACCACCTTTAACCTGCAGCTTCACAAAGCCTGAGATTTCTTTTGCCATTTTATTTGATTTAATTGGTAATAGCGTCCCGTTTTACGGGGACTCCCAAATTCAATCGCTCTTTCGAAAAAGAACTTTTGGGGCGGCAAAGGTAAGGAAAAGGTTGAATTGACCAAACTAAAATGCGTTCAAAACAGCAATTACCCGTTCAATGTCTGCCTCGGAATGGCAACAAGATACGGGCAAACTAAGCGTGGTGGCATGAATCTGGTCCGAAATCGGGAATTCTGCCCCCTGCAGCAGGTCTTTCAGCGCATTTTGCCGGTGTGGTGGAACCGGGTAGTGAATTTCTGTACCAATACCGTTTTGGAGCAGGTAGCTCCGTAGCCGGTCTCGCTCGGGATGACGAATATTAAAAATATGATATACATCTTCATATCCTTCTTCTGCCACCGGCAGGATGAAATCGGACTTCAGCTGGCTGAGGTACAAGCCGGCCAGTTTCCTTTTGTGCCGGTTGATCTGCTCCAGGCCGGCCAGTTTCACCTGCAGGAAGATGGCCTGCAGTTCGTCGAGGCGGCTGTTGTAGCCAATGCGTTCGTTGTAGTATTTTTTTTGAGAACCATAGTTGCGCAGCATCTGCAATTCCGTTTTCAGCGGGTCGTTGTTGGTGAGCACCGCACCGGCATCCCCCAGTGCACCCAGGTTTTTGCTGGGATAAAAACTGAAGGCGCTCAGGATACCAAAGGTACCCGCCATCCTACCCTTGTATCGGGCTCCATGTGATTGGGCACAGTCTTCCACAACGGCCAGCCCGTGTTTTGAAGCAAGGTTCAGGATGGGATCCATATCGCAACATTTCCCATAGAGGTGTACCACCAGGATCGCCCCGGTGGCAGGGGTAATTACAGCTTCAATTCCAGCGGGATCAATATTGTAGGTGCGGATATCCGGTTCTACCAGTACAGGAATATGCCCGCAGCGGAGAATGGCCAGGATGGATGCAATGTAGGTGTTGGAGGGAACAATCACTTCGGAGTGCTCCGGTAAGTCCAATGCCGTAAGAGACAGTACCAGTGCATCCAGACCATTGGCCACTCCAATGCCGTACTGTACTCCGATATAGTCTGCAAACTGCTGTTCAAACCGCTGCACTTCCTCGCCCAGGATATACCATCCCTTTTCTAAAAACCGGCTGAACCTGTTTTCAAATTCCTGATGAAAGGGTTCGTTTACTTTCGCAAGGTTTTCGTAGGGAATCATGGTCTGGGCGGATAGGGTTCATAAATATAATCGGAGGAATCGAAGGTGGTGGAGGCAAACACAATCAGGATGGCATCTTCGGAAAAACCGTACATTTTATGCCAGTCTTTGGGTTCCAGGATCAGGCATTTGGAGGGATCGTTGAGCAGGAATTCTTCCTGCTTTTCTCCGTCATCATTCCATACGGTACAATGCCCCCGGATGCAGATGGCCGCCTGAGTGGTTTCGTGGTGGCGGTGTCCTCCCCGGGCTGAAGCATCCACATTGTAAATATAAAATACCCGTCGTATGGTGAAGGGCAGTAAACGTGCAGCATTATCCAGCACGGTGAGTTCCCCCCTGTTGTCTTTGAAATTTACCAAATGAATCAAATAGGCCATCCTGCTCAGTTTTAGCGATGTACAGCGTTGCTCCCTGTTTCTTTGAAAAGGAGCTCCGCATCAATTCTGTTGAGTATCTCCGGTGATTTTATTAAATCAAATTTTCGGGCGAGTATCCTGTCGTTATTCCTGATATCGTCCCAGTCTTCCAGGCCAAGTATTTTGGGATTGGGTGTATGTGGAATATGCTTGTAAAAAAAAGCATTCTCGTTGATCACCCTGCTGGCAAAAGGAGAGTTCATGATCATGGTCTGAAACAGGAACTCATCCGGGGCCCAGCAAAATTTAAAAAACCGGGCCAATCGTTTGTTCTCCGAAAACTGCTGCAACACATATTCCAGCGCATCCGGAGAAAGCGACCAGAACATGGAACTGCCGTAAAATTTAAGGCCGGCTGGCAATTTTCTGGGAGGCAAAATGTGATTGATCATCCGCTCCAGAAAATGCTGTCCCCTGAACTTAAAATCGGTGAGAAAATAATGGGAAACGCGGAGCATTCCCTCCTCCCATTCTCCTTCGAACTTCCGGTATTTCAGCATGAGTTTGCCTTTGCGATCTGCATAAAACTGCTTGATTTCGTCGATGGATTTAATGGGGTAATCCTGCCCGCTCATCAGCGATACAAAATCGTAGGAACGTCCGGAATCCAGTATTTCCCGAATAGAATTGAATTCTGCCTGGATGGTGCTGTAGGCTGCCCACTGAACCTTGATCCTGTTTTTGATCAGGTATACATTAGGAATTGATTCGAGGTATGCGTGGCTGGAAATGGGCAATTTGGCGTCTACATGAATGTAAAAGTCAAATTGGGGATCCATCATGCTCCTGATCATCCGCTCTGTTTGCTGCGGATTGGTGTATGTAATAATCAAATGGGCTATGCGCATAGTCGAAAAAGCACTGTTATGTTGAACGCATGCTCAATGTATAAAATAAATTTCACACCCGTAGTGCCGATTAAAAAATACTTAAAAGAAATCGGCAAATCAGGTATAATTACTTTCAAAATCGAGGCATCCGGAAAACAAAAAAGCCACCTTAAAGGTGGCTTTTTAAGTATGGTGTAGCAGGTTTAGGAAATTTTTTCTACCTGCATGTAGTTCAGTTCTACCGGAGTGGAACGTCCGAAGATCTTTACAGTAACCTTTAATTTCTTCTTCTCGTCGTTTACGTCTTCAATTACGCCGTTGAAGTCGTTGAAAGGACCTTCGATGATCTTGATGGTTTCACCAACAATGAACGGTTCGCTCATGGTAACACCCTGGTCGTTCATCTCATCAACCTTACCCAGCATTTTGTTCACTTCAGATTTGCGCAAACAGATGATATTGCCTTTTGAACCTTTACCGTCTGTGAGGAAGTGCATTACGTTGCTGATGTTGCTGATGTGCTGAACCATGTCGTCGTTCAGTTTGCCATCCAGTACTTCCATCATCACATAACCGGGGAAGTAGTTTTTTTCGCGCATCACTTTTTTACCGTTCTGCACTTTGTACACCTTTTCCATTGGAAGGAAGATCTGCTTGATGATCTCCTGCCAGCCGTTACGGATAATATCTTTATCCAGATACTCCTTCACCTTGCGCTCCTTACCACTCACTACCCGCAACACATACCATTTGGTATCCGGCTGGGGTACTGAAGGGGTTTCTGTTGTTACAACTGCTTCTTCCATGAGTATCTTACTTGAATAATGAGTAAATCAACTTTAATATTTGGTTGCTGGAGAAATCCATGACCCAAACCATAGCAGTGATAATAACAGTTGCTACCAACACGATCACCGTGCTCTGTTGCAATTGCATCCAGCTAGGCCAGGTTACTTTTTCCAACAGCTCTTTGTAGCTTTCTTTAAAATACAATGCTATTTTGTTCATTTTGTTGATATTAGTCTGTTCGCACGGGCACTAGGATTCGAACCCAGATCAAAGGTTTTGGAGACCCGTATGCTACCATTGCACCATGCCCGTAGAAAACTAAAAGCTATCCTGATATGATCAAGACAGCTTTTAGTGGTATCGCAAATATAGTAAAATATTTGCTTAAAAGCTAAAAGCCACCGGCTTAAGCTTATTTTATGATTTCAGTAACCTGTCCGGCACCTACTGTTCTACCACCCTCACGGATAGCGAATTTCAGACCTTTTTCCATAGCGATTGGCTGAATCAGCTTAACATTCAGACCAATGTTATCACCAGGCATTACCATTTCTGTTCCTTCTGGCAGGGTAACTTCACCAGTTACGTCTGTAGTACGGAAGTAGAATTGAGGACGGTATTTGTTGAAGAATGGAGTGTGACGACCACCTTCTTCTTTGCTCAGTACGTATACTTCACCTTTGAATTCAGTGTGTGGAGTAATAGAACCTGGCTTACAGATTACCATACCACGACGGATATCTTTTTTCTCGATACCACGCAGCAGTAAACCTGCGTTATCACCAGCCTGACCTTCGTCCAGCAACTTTTTGAACATTTCAACACCTGTTACGGTAGAAGACAGCGGAGTTTCCATCAGACCTACGATTTCTACAGCTTCACCCACTTTGATGATACCACGCTCTATACGACCAGTGGCAACAGTACCACGACCAGTGATAGAGAACACATCTTCAACCGACATCAGGAATGGCATATCGATTGGACGAGGAGGCAGTGGGATATAGCTATCTACAGCATCCATCAGTTCGTCAATTTTACCAATCCATTTTGGATCTTCAGCCAGAGCACCTGTTGCAGAACCCTGAATGATTGGAGTATTATCGCCATCAAATCCGTAAGAAGTCAGCAACTCACGAATTTCCATTTCTACTAATTCTAATAACTCAGGATCGTCTACCAGGTCTACTTTGTTCATGAAAACAACGATACGAGGTACACCTACCTGACGAGCCAGCAGGATGTGCTCTTTTGTTTGAGGCATAGGACCATCGGTAGCAGCCACAACTAAAATTGCACCGTCCATCTGAGCAGCACCGGTAATCATATTCTTCACATAGTCTGCGTGACCAGGACAGTCAACGTGCGCATAGTGACGGTTATCAGTCTGATACTCTACG
Source organism: Sediminibacterium sp. (assembly GCA_028687975.1). GTDB lineage: Bacteria > Bacteroidota > Bacteroidia > Chitinophagales > Chitinophagaceae > Sediminibacterium. The sequence goes on along the minus strand of JAQTZD010000068.1, from coordinate 5,783 downwards.
TGAGCAGTGTTGATAGTGATACCACGTTCTTTTTCTTCAGGAGCACCATCGATCTCATCGTATTTCTTAGCCTGAGCCAGACCTTTTTTAGCTAAGGTCATTGTGATAGCTGCAGTTAAAGTAGTCTTACCATGGTCAACGTGACCAATGGTACCTACGTTTACGTGAGGTTTTTCCCTCTTAAAGGTCTCTTTTGCCATTTTTATTGTTTTTTAGTTGTGTTTAAAAAATTATCGGCCTTTTCAGACCAGTTTTAAAATTTACGCTTTTTGCCTCCCACCCGGAGGCATACTTCCAGTTCTGCGCCATTTCCCCTGACCGGCAAAGGTAAACGGCTAAATGAGCCGTTAGTGAGAATCGAACTCACGACCTCTTCCCTACCAAGGAAGTGCTCTACCACTGAGCTACAACGGCAGAACCAAAAAGAGCGGAAGACGAGGGTCGAACTCGCGACCTATAGCTTGGAAGGCTATCGCTCTACCAATTGAGCTACTTCCGCTTAACCCGTATAACCCGACGAATCGGGTGATACATTTAAAAGAACTGCAATCTTTCGATCGCTGTGGGCAGAGTAGGGTTCGAACCTACGTACTCGTGAGAGAACAGATTTACAGTCTGTCGCCTTTAACCACTCGGCCATCTGCCCAGTAAACTTTCTAAGAGCCCGGTTTTTCAACGGACAGCAAAAATAGGCTGTTTCGTTCAGAAAAACCACTCATTTCTGAGCCGAAGATGGGACTCGAACCCGCGACCTGCTGATTACAAATCAGCTGCTCTACCAACTGAGCTACTTCGGCAAAAATAAGACCTTCCCCGTTTTTGGGATGGCAAAGGTAATGGAAAACTTTATTTGGCAAAATTTTGAAATACTTTTTTTCTGATGATTATCCACAAAATCAATCAGATACAAAAAAAATCACTCCGGACGGGCTTTCGGGAGGGTATAAAACTAAAAAGGCTCCCTTTCGGGAGCCTTTTATCAATCGGATAATTTCTCTTTTCGCTTCTTAATCTGGTTAATAATAGAATCCAGCGCATCGTCGAAGGATTCTTCAAATGATTTTGAAGAGGCTTTTACAAAGAATTCGTGTTTGGGAACATGTACCTTGATCTCAGCAACTTTGTCTTTGATGTTGTGCACCACATTATCCAGCTTCAGGAAAACATCTACTTTAAGAATGGTGTCGTGAAAAGTGGGTAATTTTTGCAGTTTTTTAGTTACATAATCAACTAACTTTTCGTCCGCATCAAAGTGAACAGTTTGAATGTTAACGTTCATGATAGATAGCTTTAATCTGTGAAAAATAGATTTTTTTAAAAGAACTAGAGGGCATCAGAAATAACTGCTGAATGTTGTTCTGATTCTGTACTTCTAAGGTACACGTTTATTTGTTATGATAAAAATAAATGCGCTATAAAAAAGCCTTTGCCCATGCCTTTGTTTATGCCTTTGGATGGGCTTTCTTAAACACTTCTTTCAACTGCTCAATGGTATTGTGTGTATACACCTGTGTTGCAGCCAGGCTGCTGTGTCCGAGCAATTCTTTTACGGCATTGAGGTCGGCGCCGTTGTTCATTAAATGGGTGGCAAAACTGTGTCGGAGAATATGCGGACTTTTCTTCTGAATGGTGGTAACCTGCGATAATTTTTCTTTTACAAATGCATATACTGATCTTGGTTGCAACGGCCTTCCTTTGGGTGTAATAAATAGCTGATTCACTCCCGCAATTCGTTCCGGTTTGTCTTGCATGTAGGATTTCAGCTGATCCATGAGTTCGGCACTTACCGGAATGATCCGTTCCTTATTTCCCTTACCCACTACTTTCACCTGGCAGGAAGAAACATCTATCTGCGATTCCTTCAGTTGAATCAGTTCACTCAAACGCATACCGGTACTGTAAAACAGGAGGATGACCAGGCGCTCGGTCCTGCCCTGCCAATCGTCGGAAAAGGGCAGGTATTGAAACAACTGATCCATATCGGTCTGCTCCACAAACATGGGCAGCCGTTTGCTCACTTTGGGCGCAATAACCGTGGTCATGGGCGTTTGGGCGAGTGTGCCTGTTTTCAGCTGGTATTTAAAAAAGGAACGAAGGGAAGAAATTTTCCGGTTGATGGTTTTGGAACTGATGTCGTCTTCTTTCATTTCCGCCAGCCAGCTGCGCACCATCATGGCTGTGATGGATTCCAGAGGTGGAGCATCGAACTGGCTTACCAAAAACTGAAAGAACTGTTCCAGATCGTTCTGGTAAGAAATGAGGGTATGCTGCGAAAACCGCTTCTCAAACTTCAGGTAGCCGAGGAATGGGTCGATCTGTGGATATTGCGGTATGGGCATAAAAAAAGTAGTCTATGGTTAAACGAACCAAGACTACTCAATCGTATGAAAAGGGGAATTTAATTATCCCTCAATTTTTCCGCTGGCTATCTGCTGCTTGTAGATTGCTTTCAACACTACCTCGCGACGTTCTACAGACGGCTTGGTAAATGCTTGACGTGATCTCAGTTGCAACAAAGTCTTACTTTTCTCGAATTTCTTCTTGTACTTTTTCAGCGCTTTGTCGATGTTTTCGCAGTCTTTTGAATCGATAACTAACATAATTATATACCTCCTCAGGCGTTTTTTAGGACCGCGAAGATAAGCAGCCGTTGTTAATTAACAAAATTATTTAAGAAATCTGTAGCAACAGGCAAACCGGGCGATTCCGCTTATTTTTGCCGCATGTTTACAGGAATCATCGAAACCATGGGCCGGGTTGAGGAAATCACCCACCAGGGAACCAATATCAGCTATACCATCAGCTCCCCCATCAGCGAGGCGCTTAAAATAGACCAAAGTGTAGCCCATGATGGCGTTTGCCTTACCGTAGAAGCGATCAGCGGCTCAACCCACAGGGTTACCGCCATTGCAGAAACCATTCGCAAAACCAACCTGGCAGGCTGGACCTCCGGCAGCAGGATCAACCTGGAACGCTGCATGATCATGAATGGCCGGCTCGACGGGCATATTGTGCAGGGACATGTGGATTGTACCGCTGTATGTAAGGAACGAACAGATGCCAATGGCAGCTGGGAATTCTGCTTTGAGTTTCCCGAACCCTTTGCTGCCCTGGTCATTGAAAAAGGCTCCATTGCCGTGAATGGCACCAGCCTCACCTGTTTTGGCATTACCCGCAACAGTTTTAAAGTAGCCATTATTCCGTACACGTTCGATCACACCAGCATACAACAGGTGCTTCCCGGAACCCTAGTAAACATTGAGTTTGATCTGCTGGGAAAATATGTACAACGCAGCTTGGAACTGAAAGCTTAAGCTTATACTTTCTTGCCTTTCAGGGCGCCGCTAACCGCAGCATCCATGGCACGTTCCGCAAAGGGACGGCTGATTTCGTTCAGTTCCTCAATCTTGATCTGGATCAGGTTTTTATCGTCCATGGTCAGCGCCAGCTGCAGGTTCTGCATGGCCGCAGCGGTTTGTACCAGTTCTTCTGAAGACAGGAGTTCCGGATTTTTCGCAATGAATTTCTCGGTTACTTCCAGAATCTGCTCCCCTTCTGTTCTGGCTTCTACCAGGGCACGTGTTGTCATGTCTTCTTTAGCATGAGTGATGCTATCTAGCAACATTTTTTCCACCTCCTCATCGGTTAATCCATATTGAGGTTTTACTTCAATGCTTTGCTCCACGCCGCTTCTGAGTTCTTTGGCGGTCACAGATAAAATACCATCGGCATTGATCAGGAAACTCACTTCTACCTTGGGTAAACCAGCCGGCATTCCGGGAATGCCCGTAAAATTGAATTCGGCCAGTTTGCGGTTGTGCTGCACCAGATCGCGTTCCCCCTGGAACACGGAAATGCGCATACTGCCCTGACCATCTTTCTGCGTGGTGTACTGTCGCGAAGCCCGGTTCGGGATCTTGGCATTGCGCGGAATCAATACATCCATCAGGCCGCCCATGGTTTCAATACCGAGGCTGAGCGGCGTAATATCGAGTAATAAAAAGTCTTTGTTATTGCCGGCTAAAATATCTGCCTGCACTGCTGCACCGAGCGCCACCACTTCGTCGGGATTAACCGAATCGTTCACCTGCTTGCCAAAGAAAGCACTGATGGATTCTTTCACCAACGGCACGCGGGTACTACCGCCCACCATGATCACTGCATCAATTTGTTCCACGGTTAAACATGCGTCGGACAAGGCTTTGGCGCAACAGTCCTTGGTTCTACTCACCAGGGGTTCAATGATGGAATTGAATTCGGATTTACTGATAGATAAGTTGTATTCGTTCCATTTGCCGCTGAACTGTTCTTCACTGCTCAGGGTTTTCTTAGCTGCTTCTGCCATCAGGCGCAGCGATTGCAATTGCGATTTATCGTTCTTGATTTCATGAAACGGAATGCCCACCTGCTGCAGGAAAAATTCCATCACAGCCCGGTCAAAATCATCTCCGCCAAGATAGGTATCACCATTGGTGCTGAGCACTTCAAAAATGCCACCGGCAATTTTAAGAATGGAAATATCGAAGGTGCCGCCGCCGAGGTCGTACACTGCAATGGTTTTTTCTTCGTCCTTGTGCAAGCCCAGACCATAGGCCAGACTTGCTGCAGTAGGTTCATTCACAATTCGTAAAACATCGAGCCCTGCCAGCCTTCCGGCATCACGGGTAGCCTGACGCTGTGCATCGTTGAAATAAGCAGGCACAGTAATAACAGCCTTGGTCACCGGTGTTTTCAGAATATGTTCTGCCCTGTTCTTCAGTTCCTTCAGGATAAAGGAAGAGAGTTCAATGGGAGAATAAAAACGATCGCCCACCTGAATTTTCACCAGGCTGTCGGTATCGTCGTCGATTACTTTATAGGTAAAGAAACCCGCATTGGATTTCAGGTCGTTGAAACTCTTGCCCATCAGGCGTTTGGCGCTGAAGATGGTATTAGAAGGATCGGTTTCGAGGAAAGCACGTGCGGCATCGCCCACTTCGGCATTGCCAAATCCGTCGAAATGTACCACACTGGGCACCAGGCTGCTGCTGTCGAACTCCTTGAGTGCAGTAGGTTTGCCACTTTCAGGGTGAATAATGGCCACCAGGCTGTTGGTGGTTCCAAGGTCGATGCCCACAATCATTTCGGCCTGCTGTAAACTGCCGGTTGCTATATTAATTCCAATTTTTGCCATAATTCAAACTTTCTTCCCGAGGGAAATACAAATGTATAACAAAGCGGTTGCCCTATGGTTGCGATTTGCGAAATCAATCGGAGCCAGCTGTGAGAGCGGGGTTGCCGTGCTAATCTTCTATCACCGTGGTTTTGCTGGCATAGTCGTGCAGGGGACCGTTTAAAAAAGGTCCAAAGAACAGGTCGATGATGGTCAGGCGCAGGAGGCTTCTCCAAAGGATTACCGCCAAATTGGGTCGCTTACCCGAAAGGGTCACTACCCTGCTGTGGGTGAACCATTTGCCCGGTGTTTTAGCAAAAAGGCCTTCCAGCCCGATATAATACACCATGGCCGTACCAAAGAAGAACCAGCCGAAGTTGAGGGGGGTATACCGCCAGAACATCACATACCAGTTGTACCATTTTATCAGCAACATGGCAATCACTGTGATGATCACCGTATCAATAAAAAAATTCAGTGCCCTGGTACCGTCGCCCACTTTCTGCATAAGAAGATTCCTTTCGGGCAAAATTAAGGCATTGCAATGATGCCCACATCTTTCTTACATTTGCGCAAATTTGATTCAGATGAACTTAGTGGAAGAATTAAAGTGGAGGGGAATGATCCAGGA
>JAQTZD010000145.1 GCA_028687975.1 Sediminibacterium sp. | reverse complement strand
GCCAGAAACTCTTCGTTGCTCTTGGTTCCGCGCATACGTTTCAGCAATTCGTTCATTGCTTCTTCTGCATTCATGTCGTTTAAGAAAAGACGCAGAATATTCATCCGCTGCAGTACTTCCTTATCCAGCAACAGGTCGTCGCGGCGGGTAGAAGAACCAACCAGATCAATCGCAGGGAAAATGCGTTTGTTGGCCAGCTTTCTGTCGAGCTGTAATTCCATATTACCGGTTCCTTTGAATTCTTCAAAGATTACTTCATCCATCTTGCTTCCTGTTTCGATCAGGGCAGTAGCCAGGATAGTGAGTGAACCGCCGTTTTCAATTTTACGTGCAGCACCAAAGAATTGTTTGGGCTTCAGCAAGGCATTGGCTTCCACACCGCCACTCAATACCTTACCACTGCTTGGGGCAACTGTATTATGGGCTCGGGCCAAACGCGTAATGGAATCAAGCAGAATAACTACATCGTGTCCGCACTCAACCAAACGCTTGGCTTTTTGCAGTGCAATGCTGGATACTTTTACATGTTTTTCTGCGGGCTCATCAAAAGTAGAAGCAATTACTTCTGCCTTTACGCTTCGTTCCATATCGGTTACCTCTTCCGGACGCTCATCTATCAGCACCACCATCAGGTAACATTCCGGATGGTTGGCTGCAATGGCGTTGGCCACTTCCTTCAGCAACATGGTTTTACCCACTTTAGGCTGTGCTACAATCAGACCACGCTGACCTTTCCCTATTGGGGTAAATAGGTCGATGATCCTGGTGCTGTAGTTGTTTGGAGTGGTAAACAGGTTCAGTTTTTCAAAAGGAAACAGCGGTGTGAGATAATCAAATGGAACACGATCGCGTACTTCATCGGGGCGTTTGCCATTGATGGTGTCCACTTTCAGGAGTGCGAAATATTTTTCACCTTCTTTAGGAGGACGAACAGCACCCATTACCGTATCACCTGTTTTTAAACCAAACAGCTTGATTTGTGATGGAGATACATATACATCGTCTGGAGAAGAGAGGTAGTTGTAATCGGAGGACCGCAGGAATCCATATCCGTCGGGCATCATCTCAAGAACACCTTCGGCCGGAATTACCCCTTCAAATTCTATATTGAAAGCTGGTTCTTTGCGCTGTGGCTGATGACGCGGGCGTTCAACCGGTGCGGCTGTTTCCGGACTCTGGGGTCCTTCGCTGCCACTTTCAGCGGCTTCCAGGTTTTGAATAATGGCGGCAGCAATCTGGCTGGTGCTGTCTTCGGAAGAATCAGCAGCTGCAGGTTGAGCCGGTGCTGGTTTTTCGTTCTTGCCCTTTTGTACCGGCCCTTTTTTTGCAGGTGCGGCTTTTTTAACCGGCCTGTTTTCCCGGGCTTTTGGTTCGGCAGCAGGTGCTTCCTGCATTACTTCGGCCTCTTCGGAACTGATGGAGGTTTTAACATTCACCGCTTTTTTAGGACGGGCGTTTTTTTTCTTTGGGTCGTCTTTTACCTCGCTGGCCGTTACTGCCTGTGAATCGAGGATTTTGTAAATCAGTCCTTGTTTGTCGAGCTTTTTGGCTCCGGAAATTTTCAGCTGCTCAGCAATATCGAGCAGCTCCGGCAATAACATGTCGTTTAATTGCAGAATGTCGTACATAAAATAGAATCGTTAATCGGGGAAATACAATACAAAGTTTGTCTAATTGGGTTGCTCCTGCCTAAGGAAGACTTATTCTCAGAAAGGAGTATGATTTTGTTTGATTTGGAAAGAGAGCAACTGATGTGTCGGGGTAAAACGGAGGCAAATCAGCTTGTTTCCAATGCAATGTTAATCAAAATTGTCAGAAATCAATAAAAAAAAAGAGGTAATTATATAGGTGGGATGATGTAAAAGATACGCAAACGTTAGCGTTTGTGCGGTTTTAGCGGCTTGATTGGTTATCTTTGCAGCCCAAATTCAAGGAAATGTTTAATAACAGAACAAAGATCAAGGCCCTGTTGAGTACAGGTAAACCAGGCGAACAGGTAACGGTAATGGGATGGGTACGCACCTTCCGAAACAACCAGTTTATTGCATTGAATGATGGCAGCACCAATCATAATTTGCAGGTAGTGGTTGCTCTGGGTTTACTGGATGACGATACGCTAAAGCGCATCACAACGGGCGCCTCTTTAAAAGTTTCCGGCCAAGTGGTGGAGTCTGTTGGTAAAGGACAGACCATCGAAGTAAAAGCCGAAACGCTGGAAATACTGGGAGACAGCGATGCCGAGAAGTATCCGCTTCAACCTAAAAAACACAGTCTTGAATTTTTAAGAGAGAAAGCACACCTGCGGTTCCGCACCAATACATTTGGTGCTGTGTTCCGTATCCGCCATTCACTGGCTTTTGCAGTACATCAGTTTTTTAATAATAAAGGTTTTGTATACCTGCATACACCAATCATTACAGCGAGCGATGCAGAAGGTGCTGGAGAAATGTTCCGCGTTACCACATTGCCCATGGATGGATCTGCACCAAAGAACGAAGCAGGTGAGGTGGATTACAGTGAAGACTTTTTTGGCAAGAGCACCAACCTTACCGTAAGTGGTCAGCTGGAAGGGGAACTGGGTGCCATGGCTTTTTCAGAGATCTATACTTTCGGACCAACTTTCCGTGCAGAAAATTCCAATACAACCCGCCACCTGGCTGAGTTCTGGATGATTGAACCGGAGATGGCTTTCCATGATATAGAAGATAACATGAACCTGGCGGAAGAGTTTATTCAATACCTGATCCGCTACGCCATGGAGCACAACAAAGAAGACCTGGAATTCCTGGATCAGCGTTTGGCAGAGGAAGAAAAGCAGAAGCCTCAGAATGAGCGCGCCGAAATGGGCTTGCTGGAAAAATTGAATTTTGTACTGAACAATCAGTTTGAACGGATCACGTATACTGAGGCAATTGCCATTTTGCTCGACAGCCCGGCGTATAAAAAGAAGAAATTTAAATACGACGTTAGCTGGGGTATTGATATGCAGAGTGAGCACGAACGCTACCTCGTAGAAAAACACTTCAAAAAACCGGTAATTGTTACCGGATACCCGGCGGCCATCAAAGCCTTTTACATGCGACTGAACGACGGATGTGAGCCTGGTAAGGAAACCGTTGCGGCCATGGATATCCTGGCTCCCGGAATCGGAGAGATTGTGGGTGGTAGCCAGCGGGAAGAGCGCCTGGATAAATTGGAGCTGCGTATGAAGGACATGCATATTCCGACGGAGGAAATGAGCTGGTACCTGGATACCCGCAGATTTGGAACCGTACCCCATGCCGGTTTTGGTTTGGGATTTGAGCGAATGGTGCAGTTTGTGACTGGAATGACCAATATCCGCGATGTGATTGCGTTTGCAAGGACTCCAAAAAACTGTGAATTCTAATATTTTGGGCCGGTTTCGGCGATTTTCGCAAATTCAATAAAAAAAACGTGGATAATGCGTGAATAAGCGATCGGCTCCCTATATTTGCAACCCGAAAGTTCAGTAAGGCTCAGCAAGGCAACAAGTTGAACCCCGCTGAATCCCGCAAAACGGGCGAAGGAAGGTGCGGTAGCTCAGTTGGTAGAGCAAAGGACTGAAAATCCTTGTGTCGCCGGTTCGATCCCGGCCCACACCAC
>JAQTZD010000067.1 GCA_028687975.1 Sediminibacterium sp. | reverse complement strand
GGTATGCTCTCTATGCGCAATGCCATGGCCGTAGTACTGGGAAACAATATCGGTGGCACATTCAACAGCTGGCTGGTTGCCCTGCTGGGATTTTCCGTAGACCTGAACATCCTTACACTTCCCCTGATCGGTATTTCCGGTGTTACCATGATTGCTTTCAAAAACAAAGACTTTGTATCCAAAACTGCAAAGTTTCTGCTGGGGCTGGGCTTGTTGTTTCTTGGATTCCAGTACATGAAGGAAAGCATGGACTCCATGTTTAAACATTTCGACTTCACCCCTTACCTGTCTTACAGCCGGATTATTTTTGTATTGATCGGGTTTGTGATCACAGCACTCATTCAAACCAGTTCTGCTACTGTAGCCCTTGCCTTGAGTGCCTTGTATGCCAGAATTATCCCGATTGAAACAGCCGTTGTACTGGTACTGGGTGCTGAACTGGGCACCACCATTAAGGTAGTACTGGGCGCCATTGGTGGCATTCCTGCCAAAAAAAGAGTGGCGCTGGGCAACTTCATGTTCAACATGTCTACTTCCATTTTTGGTTTTGTATTACTGGAACCCATCATACATGTCATCAGCGGCCCGCTGGGTATACAGGATCCCATTTTTATTTTGGTTGCCTTCCAGACCTTTATCAATATTGTTGGCGTATCCGTGTTTTATTTCTTCCTGAATCGGTATGGCAATTTTCTCGAAAACAGGTTCAAGGAAGAGAAGATTACCGTAACAGTTTTTCTGCCCCTCACCAGTCCGGAACTCTCCAACACGGCGGTGGACATGATGGAAAAAGAAGCCGGGCTCTTCATAGACAGAACTATTCGCTTCAATATGGAGGTATTTCACATAGACCACAAAGACATACCGGATACAGCTTTTGAACAATACGAGACCAAACAGACCCAGCTCAGAGGAGCTATTTCACACAAAGAAAAATACAACCTGTTGAAAGAAGCAGAGGGAGAAATTCTTTCTTTCTACGCTAAAGTACTGGAACACCATCACCGCAAGCAAGAACTCGACCGGATGAACAAACTGATTGAAGCGGTAAGGAATGCCATGTATGCGGCAAAAGGCATGAAAGATATTTATCCGGACCGGCAGGAACTCAGCAACTCCATTGTAGATGTTCAATACGACCTCTATACCGAATTGAAAGAGCAACTTTCCGGGTTCTACAAGGCGTTGATCCAAGCTTTCAATACCAGCGACCTCCGGGAAAGTATGCAGCAGTTGGATCAACTGAAGGAAGCGCTTAAAGCATCCTTCTATAACCGGATCGATCATTTTTATACGCATGCCGGCAATGATGGTTTGCAGGAAAAAGACATCTCCACCATGTTCAACATCAACCGTGAATTGTATTCTTCCTGCAAAGCCATTATTCAGGCTGTAACGGATTATAAGCTCAATGCTATTGAAAATCCGGACAACGACGAACCGATACCAGCCGTATAGCTGTTACGGGCTGTTGGGTTCAGACCAGAACGGGGTCAGAGATTTCCCCGGCTGTCCTGTTCCCTTTCGAGTGCTTCGAACAACGCTTTGAAATTTCCCTTGCCAAAACTTTTGGCTCCCTTGCGTTGTATGATTTCGAAAAATAAGGTCGGACGATCCTCCACCGGCTTTGAAAAAATCTGCAACAGGTACCCCTCATCATCCCGGTCTACCAGGATACCCAGTTCTTTTAACGGATCCAGGTCTTCCTCAATGGCACCTACCCGGCTGAGCAGATCATCGTAATAGGAAGATGGTACTTTCAGGAATTCAATACCCCTGTTCTGGAGTTCTGTTACGGTTGCCACAATATTATTGGTGGCCAGCGCCACGTGCTGACAACCCTCCCCGTCATAAAATTCAAGGTACTCTTCTACCTGCGATTTTTTCTTTCCCTCTGCAGGCTCATTGATGGGGAATTTTACATACCCGTTTCCGTTGCTCATCACCTTGCTCATCAGGGCAGAATATTCGGTGGATATATCTTTATCATCGAAGCTGAGGATATTGCGGAAGCCCATGACTTCCTCATAAAATTTCACCCATTTGTTCATCTGGTTCCATCCTACGTTCCCCACGCAATGATCTACATACAACAAACCGGTATCGGCGGGGTTATACAGACTCTCCCATTTCCGATATCCCGGCATGAACACGCCTTTGTAGTTTTTACGCTCTATAAAAAGGTGTACAGTATCTCCATAGGTATGGATTCCGCTCATCACCAGTTTTCCATGTTCATCTTCCAGGTGGGTGGGCATCATATACGAAACCCCGCCACGTCGGGTGGTTTGTTCCCATGCATCCGTAGCATCATCTACCATCAACGCCAGCGCCTTAACGCCATCCCCATGCTTGTATATATGATCGGCCATGGGATTCTGGGATGTGATGGGCGTTGTGAACACAAACGTAAGTTTATGCTGACGTACGGCATAGCTTGCCCTGTCTTTTACACCTGTTTCCGGGCCTGCATAAGCCAGGCTCTGGAATCCAAAGGCGGTTTTGTAAAAATGGGCGGCCTGCTTGGCATTGCCAACATAGAATTCTACATAATCGGTACCGTGCAACGGTAAGAAATCAACAGAAGCTGTGCTCGCATTAGCAGCAATCGTGTTCATATAAATGGTTTTATGTAAATGGTGTATATAAGAAAAAGGGGCAGGTTCCCCACGCAGGAGAATGCAAACGGGTTATGAACCCATGGCCAATGTTTCCATCAGCAGGAAGTACCCGTATCGGGTATCGTTGAAGATCTTATGCGGATAATCCGGTATCATCGGAACGAAAATAGGGATTTGTCGGGAGTTTTTGACCAACCTGTAAATTGGTTGGTTATCTTCGCTGTACATCAGCTTATTATGAAAGTAGGAATCCTCGGAGGTGGTCAATTGGGACGAATGCTGCTGCAGGCAGCAGCCAACTATACTGCAGAAACATATGTACTGGAAAATGACCCAGGATGCCCTGCTGCACATCTTTGTCATCATTTTGTTCTGGGAGATATTACCAGTTACGATGCAGTGTATGACTTTGGTAAAGGACTGGATGCCATCACCATCGAAATTGAGTCGGTGAACGTGGATGCATTGGAGCAATTGGAAAAGGAAGGTGTACGGATATACCCTTCTCCCGCTGCCATTCGCATCATTAAGAATAAAATTGTACAGAAACAGTTTTACAAAGACCATGGAATACCCAGTTCCGATTTCGTGATTACGCAGAATAGGGCCAATACAGAAGCCCATGCTGATTTTTTACCTGCAGTGCATAAGATCGGAGAAGGCGGATACGACGGCAAGGGGGTTCAGGTTTTGAATACGCCCGAAGACCTGGTGAACGCTTTTGATGCTCCGGGTGTATTGGAAAAGAAAGTAGCCATTCAAAAGGAAATTGCACTCATTGTTGCACAGCATACAGACGGCAGTACGGCCATCTATCCTGCATCTGAAATGATGGTAAACCCTGCACTCAACCTGCTCGACTACCAGATAAGCCCTGCACTGATTCCGGAGAAAGTGCTCTGGGTAGCAGAAGCCGTGGCCATCAAACTGGTGAAAGCCCTGCAAAGCCCCGGCCTCTTTGCCATTGAAATGTTCATCGACATCAACGGCGAGGTATGGGTAAATGAAACCGCTCCGCGTGTGCACAACAGCGGACACCATACCATCGAAGCCAATCACTGTAGCCAGTACGATATGCTCTGGAGAATCATTCTCGGCTATCCGCTGGGCAACACGGCTCCGATTTTACCCGCTGCCATCATCAACATCATTGGCGCGGAAGGACACAGCGGCCCGGCACATTACGAAGGGCTGGAAGATGTACTGAAGATCGACAATGCATTTGTGCATCTTTATGGAAAAAAACAAACCAAACCGGGCAGAAAAATGGGGCATGTAACCGTCATGCATTCCAATTACCACGACTTAACACACAAAGCCAATAAGATCAGGAACATATTGCGGGTGGTGAGCGGAAGCAAGTCCTAGCTGTTAATTTTACCGGCGCTTGATATTGATCGGCTTTAAGAAACCGATACCGATCAGGCTTTTGGACTGCAGTCCGGGAGCATCTTTGGTAGGACCAAATAAACGAACGTCGTCGTCGTAAATCAGGTCCAGCGTATAGGTGGCGGAGAAATATCTATTGATCTTGAATGAGAAGAGGTTGGTCATGAACAGGTCTATATTCTGCGGATCGTGCTGGTAGTTGGAGAAGAGGTCTAACCTTCCCCTGTAGTTCACATTCTTTGCAATAACAGTATTGTAGTTTACATTCACGAATGCACCAATCTCATTAAAACTATGGGCCCCTTTGGGCACCCCATATCCTCCTTTTTCCGATAAGGTTTTATTAGACATTACAATCCACCTGGAAGTTAGCGGGGATATGAACACGGATAATTTGGTATCCGGTTTATAATCGAACCCGGCAGACAGAATAAAATATCCAGGGGAAAGCAGGGAGGAGGTATAATTACCAACATTGTTGGAATAGGTATAGCCATCGAAGAATTGTGTACGGAAATTGAACAGGGCTGTCAGAAACCATTTTCCCACGGTATCCATCTTATAACCATACTTGCTCAGGTAATCGAAACGGTCGTCGTTTTTGCGGCTCCCCTGGCTGGTAGACTGTATATATCCCAGGTTGATGTCCAGATTATTGTCCCAGCCATGCCGGTTCTTTTTGTAGTAAATAAAGTAGTTAAAATACCCGTTAACAGTAAGGGAAAAATTGTCGCCACCGGCGGCCCAATTACTTAAAGAACCCTGGGCAAGGTTAAAACTCATCAGCCCACCTCTTTTCCAGTTCCAGATGGTGGAGGTATCGTTATCCTTTTTGATATTCCGGTTAGCCTCCCGCTTCAAAGCTGTAACCACATTGTCCTGCGCCAATACAACAGTTCCACAACAAAGTGAAACCAGCAAGAGCAAGACTTTTATATTCATAACCACAACGTTTGGGGGGTACAAATATAGGAGAACCTGCTAATTTTTTCTAAACATTTGCTGACAAACTGGCATAAGTTCGCCGATTTGTTTACCTTTGACGTCCTAATATAAAGTGGATGGAATTGGTTGATTTTGGCAGTAAAATACATGATGAACAGCGGCAGGGTGAAGCTTTTGGAGTACCCCTGGCCAGCCACCCCAGCAGTAAAAAATTCTATATTGAGAGTTATGGCTGCGCCATGAATTTTTCCGATAGTGAAGTGGTAGCCTCCATTCTGCATTCAGAAGGATTTGGCGCCACCACCGCTTATGAAGAAGCAGATCTAATACTGGTAAATACCTGTTCGATCAGGGAGAAAGCGGAACAGACCATCCGGAAGCGGCTGACTGAATTCAGAAAGGCCAAAAGAAACAAACCTGGCATGCTGATCGGCATTCTGGGCTGCATGGCAGAACGGCTGAAATCGGATCTGCTGGAAGAAGAAAAACTGGTAGACCTCGTTATAGGACCTGATGCGTACAGAACACTTCCGGATCTGATCAAAGAGGCCGAGGGTGGACAAAAGGGAGTAAACGTAATGCTGAGCAGAGACGAAACCTACGGAGACATCGCCCCTGTCCGACTGAATACCAATGGAATTACCGCCTTTGTGTCCATTACCCGCGGATGCAACAATATGTGCAGTTTTTGTGTGGTACCTTTTACAAGGGGCCGCGAAAGAAGCAGAGACAGCCGGTCGATCATTGCCGAAGTGCAAACGCTCGTGAACGATGGATACAAGGAAGTAACCCTCCTGGGCCAGAACGTAGACAGTTATTATTGGGTAGATGATGCTACGGGAGCTACCACCACTTTTGCCCAGCTGCTGGAGCAGGTGGCACAGGTAAGTCCGGATCTCTGGGTTCGTTTCAGTACCTCCCACCCCAAAGACATTACCGATGAAGTACTGCATACCATGGCCCGGCACGACAATATTTGCAAATGCATCCACTTACCGGTTCAGAGCGGCAACAGCCGTGTGCTGCAACTGATGAACCGGACCTATACCCGTGAGTGGTATATGGCCAAAGTAGACCGCATCAGAACCCTGCTGCCCGGCTGCAGCATCACTTCCGATGTTATCAGTGGTTTCTGCACAGAAACAGAATCCGAGCACCAGGATACGCTCAGTATTATGGAATACAGCAACTACGACATGAGTTATATGTATTTCTACAGCGAACGCCCGGGTACACTGGCAGCCAGAAGATACCAGGACGATGTTCCGCTGGAAACAAAGAAAAGAAGGTTGCAGGAAGTGGTGGATATGCAAGGGGTATTATCCAGAAAAAGCAACCTGAACGATATCGGAAAAACCTTTAAGGTACTGATTGAAAGCAGCAGCAGAAAAAGTGATGTAGACTGGCAGGGTCGAACCAGCCAGAATAAAATCACGGTATTCCCTAAAACAGATGCGGACCTGAAACCAGGCAGCTATGTATGGGTTAAGATCAACGACTGTACCAGGGCTACGCTGCTGGGAAATATTGTAGACGCTCCACAACATTAATATTCTATGGATTTACAAAGTATTAAAAACAGGTTTGGTATCATCGGCAATTCGCCGGCATTGAACCATGCCCTCAACACAGCCGTTCAGGTGGCCGGTACGGATCTGACAGTACTGATTGTTGGAGAAAGTGGTGTGGGTAAAGAAGTTTTTTCGCAGATCATTCATTCGCTGTCTGCCAGGAAGCACAACTCTTTTATTGCCGTTAACTGCGGGGCCATTCCGGAGGGCACCATCGATTCGGAATTATTTGGTCACGAAAAAGGATCATTCACCGGTGCTGTAGACAGCCGGAAGGGATACTTTGAAACCGTGAGCGGTGGTACCATTTTCATGGATGAAATCGGAGAAATGCCGCTGGGAACCCAGGCCCGTTTGCTTCGCGTACTCGAAACCGGTGAATTCATTCGCGTTGGTTCCTCCAAAGTACAGAAAACCGATGTACGGGTTATTGCAGCCACCAACCGGGAACTGCTGGAATTTACCCAGAAAGGGCGTTTCCGCGAAGACCTTTACTACCGGTTAAGCACTGTGCCAATCAGGGTTCCTTCTCTGCGCGACCGGAAGGAAGACATCCTCCTGCTGTTCAGAAAATTTGCGGTTGATTTTGCAGAACGCTATAAAACTGCCCCTGTGCAATTGGATGAAGAAGCCAAGCAAATGCTGATTCATTATCCGTGGCCGGGAAATGTGCGGGAGCTGAAAAATATTGCGGAACAGATTTCTGTGCTGAGCCCCAACCCGCAGATCACTGGCAAGGAAATGCGTGCATTTCTTCCGGAGAAAAAGGAAAACAGGTTCCCTGTTCTGGCAGCCGGGCATACCCCTCAGGGTGAATTTGCCAACGAGCGGGAGATCCTGTATAAACTCTTCTTCGACATGAAGAAGGATGTAACCGAATTGAAAAAAATGTTCCTGGAAATTCTGCAGAACCCTTCACTGGCGGGCACTGCAGCCAATTACACCAAGGAATCCATCCTGAACGATTTCACCACCATTCCCGACAACCAGGCGCCGGTGATCCCTGCCGGATCTGTGGCAGGCAGCCATCCCAATTTGTTGTCGGTTACGCCTTCCAACCCGCATCCGGTGTTGCTCAGCAACGATGAAATTCAGCAACACGAAGAAATTGAAGAGTCGCTGAACATCATGGACAAGGAAAAAGAACTGATTATAAAAGCATTAAAAAAACACAAGGGCAAACGCAAAGATGCATCCATGGATCTGGGCATCAGTGAAAGAACGCTTTACCGTAAACTGAAAGAATATGATATTGACGAATAAGAAATGGTACCTGACTCCCCTGCTCCTGTTGCTGGTATTCACCGGTTGCAGGGTCTATACTTTCAACGATGCCGTGATCCCCTCCGAGGTTAAAACGGTAAAGATCGGTTTCTTCGAAAACAGGGCCCGTTATGTGAATCCGCAACTGAGCCCCAAATTAACCGATAAGGTTCAGACCAAGATTACTTCTCAGACCAAGCTGACCCGTACCAACAACGATGATGCGCATTACATCATCAATGGAACCATCACCAACTATGATCCGAGTCAGACCGTAGGTGTATCGGCACAACAGGCCAGCACCAACCGTTTAACGGTGACCGTTCACATTGTATTAAAGAAAACCCTCGACAACAAAGTAGAGGAGTTTGATGTATCCCGCAGTTTTGATTATTCCGCCAATCTCAGCCTGCAGCAGGCCGAGGGACAATTACTGGATGAAGTGGTCAGAACCATTACCGATGAAATCTTCAACCGCATTTTCTCAAACTGGTAATCCAGTAGTATATTTGATCGTATGAAGTTTACGCAAGAAAAAGCATTGTACCACCTTACGGGCAAAACGGATATTGCCGAAATGAAAATGGATGCCATTGAGAAACTGGTAAATGAATACCCGTTTTTTGCACCAGGGCAGTATTTATTTTCTGCTAAACTGAAAAAGGAAGACCATCCGCTTGCAGTATCACAGGCCATGAAGACTGCCTTGTTTTTTACCAACCCTTACTGGTTGCAGTTTCAGCTGGACGCCCAAAAAGAAGCCCGTATAGACCAGGCGCCGCAGCAGGAAATAGACACTACCCTGCTTCGCACCATCCGCGAAAAAGACCGGGAACTGGATGAGGCCATGAACCTGCCACAACTGGAAACTACCCTGGAAGAATCTAAAAAAGAGCTGTCCATGCCGGAATTACCCAATCCGGATATCACCATTCCTACCGTGGAATCGGTGAAGGAAATCATGAAAGGGATCGACAGTTTCAGCAAGCCCAGTACCATTGTTCCGGTAATCCGCGAAAGCGGCAATCCGGCTCAGGAAACCATTCCGGCTCCTCAGGCAACAACAAGGCCCTCCATACCTGATGAGCCCTTCATGCCGGTATTCAGTACCATTGCTTCGGCAGAACCGGAAGAGGAATACAGCCAGGGTCCTGTAAGCAACTTTAAAACATTACCGGATCAGGATAAGAGTGATGCAAAAATTGCCAGTATCCTTTCCGGCCAGCTGGCTGAGTTCAAAAAGCCGGTAGAAAAGGATGCGGAGCTGGAAATTGCGCCTCCTCCCGAAAAACTGCATACCATCGACTATTTTGCCTCACAGGGCATCCAGATAGACCTGAGTAAGATTCCTCAGGATAAACTCACGACCAAACTGCGGAGATTTACCGACTGGCTGAAAAACATGAAAAACCACAGCCCGAACCCGGTAGACCTTGGCACCAGTCCGGAATCGGAAAAAGCGGCAGCAGAAACTGCCCTTGTTTCCAACGAATCCAGGGAAATTCTGACCGAAACCATGGCAGAGGTTTTGGCCAAACAGGGGCAGATAGACAAGGCAATTCAGCTTTATATCAAATTAAGTTTCTCTAATCCTGAAAAAACCGCTTATTTTGCTGCCAAAATTCAACAACTAAAAGGTATTTAACATGATCATTCTGTTCTTGGTTCTGATAGTAATTGCAGCGGTTGCGCTTGGTTTCATGGTGTTGATTCAAAACCCGAAGGGTGGCGGCTTAACCGGTAATGTAGGTGGAATCAGCAACCAGTTTATGGGCGTTAAGCAAACAACCGATGTTTTGGAAAAAGGAACCTGGTTATTTGCGGGCATTATTGCACTGCTGGCTTTGTTCTCCTCTTTCTTCCTGAAATCCGGTGCGGAAGAGGTAGATAATTCATTGATCCAGAAGATCAACACCAATACCGCTGCTCCTGCGCCGGTACAGCAGGCTCCAGCCAACACCACTACCTTACCTGCAAAAGCAGATACAACCAAAAAATAATTCCTCTCAAGGATATCCAACCCTGTCTTCTTCTAAAAGACAGGGTTTTTTATTTATTTTACCGAACATAATCGGGAACTTGCAGCATGAAGAAATCTTCAAAATCAACGAAAAAAAAAGGATTCAGTCCCTTTCTGATCATTGCTCTGTTTCTTGTAGCCATAGCGCTTACTGGTGCCTGGTTATTCCTTGGGCCTGCTACCAGTTTCTCCGAAAAAAGCAGGATTGTAACGATTGGCAAGGATGCAACCAATAAAACGGAGGTACTGGCCACTTTCAGCGAAGCAGGTATCCTGCGCTTTAATGGCCTGCTGGGCCTTGCAGGCGCTCCCATCAATCTCTGGGATCAGCTGAAGCCCGGTAAGTATGAAATTAAAAAGGGACAAAGTATTGTTCAGATCATTCGCATGCTGAAAAATGGCCGTTTTGCAGAAGTGAAGCTGGTCATCAACCGGGTGAGAACAAAAGCAGAATTGGCCAGACTGATTGGTAAAACCTTCCCCATTGATTCTGCAGATGCAATGCATTTCATGGAATCGAATGATTCATTGAGCCAGTTTGGTACCGACACCAGCCTGCTTTTTACCAAAATCATTCCGAATACCTACAGTTTCTATTACGATGCCTCCCTCGCTAAAATTTTCAGAAAACTGACCAACGAAAGCAATTCGTTCTGGTTAAAAAACAACCGGATGCAAAAAGCAGCTGCATTGCAGTTAACACCCGAACAGGTGTACACCCTGGCTTCCATTGTAGACGAAGAAACCAATTTTGAATCGGACAAATACAAAATTGCCAGTGTTTACCTCAACCGGCTGAAAAAGCAAATGCCCCTGCAGGCCTGCCCTACCATTAAATACGCCATGAACGATTTCACCATTACGCGTATTTATGAGAAGTACCTTACCAATCCTTCTCCCTACAATACCTACAAGTACAAGGGACTGCCGCCCGGCCCCATTTGCACCCCTGCACCAAAAACCATCGATATTGTACTGGATGCGCCTGCAACAGATTATATTTATTTCGTGGCAAAAAGCGATTTCAGCGGATACCATCATTTCAGCAACAACTATCCGGAGCACAACCGGTATGCCAATGAATACCAGAAAGCACTGGATGCATATATGTTAAAGAAACAGGAACAAAAAAAATAACCGTTTGACAAAGCTGGAAAGAATCATCATTACATGGGCACCTATTGCTTTTCTGATCAGGAAAAGCAAAGACATCACCATTCCCGGATTTCAGGGTCTGCCTGTTTTTGATGTGGTCATGTTCTTTATCAAACAGGTAAAAAAACTGGGGATCGACGAACGGGCTGCAGCCATTGCATTTAACCTGATCATGGCCCTGCCGGCCACCATGATCTTCCTTTTTTCGATTATTCCTTATTTCCCGGAATCCCTGAATATTAAAGCACAGATACTTTCCCTTTTCAAAGACATCAGTCCAAGTTCCAATACCTATAAGTTTATTGCCGGTGTAATCAATGATATGATGACCCGCAACGTGGGGGTATTTTCTTTCGGTTTTCTGCTGGTTGTATTTTATGCTTCCAATGCAATGATGGCGTTCATTATTACTTTCGACAAATCGATCAAGGAAAAGAAAACTTATTTCATGCACCAGCGCTGGAGGGCCATCAAACTCACCACAATCATGATCATGCTGATCATCTCCTCCCTGCTCGTACTGCTCGGACAGGAACAGATTGCGTCCTTAATCCGGAAACTTTTTAAACTGAGTAAAAGCAATCTGCTGCCCGGGCTCAATTCGGTACGATGGGTGGTCATCATTGCCTTGTATTTTTACGGCATTGCCTTCATTTATAAGTTTGCCCCGTCGGTAGAAAAAAAATGGAAACTTTCATCACCGGGAACCATACTGGCTACAGTGCTGACGCTCTGCACCACCCTCCTGTTCTCTTACTGGGTAAATAATTTTGCCACTTACAATAAAGTATATGGATCTATCGGTACCGTACTGATCCTGATGCTCCTGATTTACATCAATGCGTTGATTTTGTTGATTGGCTTTGAGCTGAACGTGAGCATTACCTATTTGCTCAGGCATGCTGCTGAAAGAAAAGCAAAGGAGCAGGAAGAGAAAAAACATTCTACCGGCAACGCAGCATCACATCATTCTGCCCTTCACTGATGTGCCAGGCAACAACGCTGCATCGTTATTGATCCAGTCCCCATACGGCTTTCAGCGCTTCCCCATTGGGATGACTGATAACAGGCTGCCCGTAATGCCCGGCATTTTTCTTTTGCCGGTAGGCTTCGTAAATGGTTACGGCGCAGGCTACGGAAATGTTCAAACTTTGAATCATACCCACCTGAGGAATAATGAAATTACCATCCGACAACCGGATGGCCTCTTCGCTTACCCCTTCGCGTTCATTCCCAAAAACCAGGGCTACCCTATCTGTTAAGTCGAGGTCATAAACGCTTACAGAATCCACACCCAGATGTGTGGTATAGATGCGATCGTATTTTTCCCTGAGTGCCGAAAAGCAGGCTTCCGCATCACCAAACTGATGCACCGTAAGCCATTTGGCGGCGCTGCTGCTGCTTCTTACACCAAAATACTTGTGCGGAGGAATCAGGGTATTCAATACATAAATGTCCTGGATACCCACCGCATCACAGGTTCTCATAACGGCAGATATATTGTGGGGATCAAATACATTCTCCATCACTACAGTCAGATTACCCTGCCTGTTCTGTAATACGGATTCTATGCGATGCTTTCTCTCGGGTGTCATAAAAGATACCAACTGGTTTGTATATTGCCTCCGGGGCATATCAGCGGGCCAAAATTGCATATTACTTATGAATTTTTGATATATTTTTGTTCAGTACCCGTTCAAACGTCCCTATGACAACAAAAGTTATCCGTGCAGAGCACTTGCTCTGGATGGCTCCTGTGCTGTTTATATGCATGATCTATATCAGTTCTTCGCTGGATAGGATGATGGTATTTTATCTGGGGGAATATTTTATGATCAGCTACAGCTTCATTACAGGCTTCTTTTTGATTGCATTACTGATTCCCTTCCTGCTTCATATTGTACTGCGCAAAACCGGCATGCGCAACCTGATGATCAGCTGGGCACATATCCTCCTGAGTGTTTTTATGGCTGCTACTGTAACCTTTATCTTCAATAAAAATCTTCCCATTAATGTAAACTGGAGATACCATGTGGGAGAACTGGGTTCATTTCAGACCTGGGAATATTACAACTCGCTCGGGCTGCAGTTTGTTCGCCTCTTTCTGATACTACAGGCCCTGTTCAGCGTATATGGCATAACAACAATTGCCATGTATTATATGGCCAGGATCAGCCAGCGTAATGAAGAAATACAGGACAGCATGTACGAAGATGCAGCAGCAGACTACCCGCAACAAATGATTGCCTGATTGTTTATTCATAGTCTTTTCCCATGGCGGCCAGTTTCATTTTATGTGCTGTTTCCGTTCCAACATAGCGGTCAATTCTTTTTTCGAGCAGGTAAATCACCGGGGTTAATATAATGGCCATGCTGAACTTATACGCATAGTTAACCAGGCAGATTGCCAGTACCAGTTGCCAGCTCCAGCCGCTTCCGATCTTGAAGGCAATAAACAATACCACAAAACTGTCTACCAGCTGTGATACAAACGTAGAACCGGTAGCCCTCAGCCAAACCCATTTTTGCCCGGTCATTTTTTTGATTTTATGAAAGACCATTACATCCACGATCTGGCTTACCAGAAATGCGGTTAAACTTCCAACGATGATCCACATACCCTGGCCAAATATGCCGCCAAATGCGAGCTGCATATCAGGGATTCCCTCCTGTTGCCTGGATCCGATCCAGAAATCTGCCGGAGGTGTTTCCATAGCAGCATAAAACATGATGACTGCATAGGAAATCAATATGACCGCAGTATAACTGATCCTTCTTACCGCTTTCGGGCCAAAATATTCATTTACAATATCGGTAATCACAAATTCGAGGGGCCAGAGCAATACCCCGCAGGTAAGGTTGAAAGCCAGACCCGACTGCCCGAAAATGGTAAAATTGAAAGGGGCAATACCCAGTAGTTTTTCCAGGGAGAATATCTTACCGCCGATACATTCGGCAATCAGTGCATTGGCCACAAAAAACGCGGTGATACCCAGAAACAACTTGGTGGGTTTGTCTTTCAGAATATTGGTAATCATGCAGGCTGTATAAGGTTGAAATATATTTGAAGCAGCAATATCGCCAGGTTGGTCAGGGCCAGCCAAAGCGGCAGGCGTACCGGAGCCTTGGCAATTAACAGGGCACCATACCAAATGTTCACTATCAGGTTCTGTATAGGTGCTACTATCCAGCCCAACACAACGACCATCTGGCTGATATCGGGTTGTGGAATAAAGTTATAAGTGCGTTGAATGATCAGGCAAAGCAGGAAGCAGATATTGCAGATAAAAGCCAGCCTGGAGGCAAAGAGAAGTGGTTTCATGTCCTAAAGATATACTTTTGACCTTTTTCCTTAGGTTTGCTACTCTTAAAATAAGATATGAACCGCATCAACTGGAAAGCTTTCATTCCCCATGTAACAGCAATTGCTGTATTCCTCATCGTTGCACTTGTTTACTGTAAACCGGCTTTGGAAGGTAAAGTACTGCAACAGCACGATGTTACCCAGTGGAAGGGAATGGCCCAAAATTCCTTTCAATACAAGGAAAAGCACGGTCATTTTCCGCTCTGGACCAACGGTATGTTCAGCGGGATGCCTGCCTACCAGATTACCGGAATCGGAAACAACCCGATTTCTGTCGGATACATCGGTCATATACTGAACCTCGGGCTTCCCAAGCCTGCAGGCGTGTTTTTCCTGGCCTGCCTTTGTTTTTATTTCCTGACTCAGGTGCTGCGGGTGAACCCTTATATCGGGATCGTGGGTGCACTGGGATATGCGTATGCAACCTACAACCCCATCATCCTGGCAGCCGGTCACGATACCAAGATGAATGCGATTGCTTACCTCCCCTTTATCATTGGTTCGCTCCTGCTGATCTATGAACGCAAATACATCTGGGGAGCGGCATTAACGGCACTGAGTACGGCCTTGTTGCTCGGAGCCAATCACCTGCAGATTACGTATTACGCGGTGCTGATCATCCTGATCATGAGTATTGCATTTGCCATCAACCGGATTGCGGAAAAAGATTACAAACACCTGATTCAATCGGCAGGCATAGCAGTGATTGCCGGATTATTGGGTATACTGGTCAATGCCACTACCCTGTTTACGACCTATGAATATTCCAAGCGAACCATTCGCGGAGGAAGTGTATTGGCAGACGGCAAAACGAGTGCAACCAAAACCGGGCTCAGCACAGACTATGCACTCAGCTACAGCATATTTAAAACAGAACCCCTGGTCATGATGTTTCCCCGTGCCTACGGCGGAAGCAACAGCAATATGGAAATCGCCGAAGAGAAGTCCAAAGCG
>JAQTZD010000006.1:13855-68315 GCA_028687975.1 Sediminibacterium sp. | reverse complement strand
TTTTTTTTAAAAATTACAGTTGGTTTTAAAATTACCTCACAATGCTACTGAAAAATGTTTTGAAATTATCAAAAGAATTTGTTCGCATCCAAAAGGGCTTACAAATTAGGAATTTTATTTAAAGAAGCAAATTCGTTCGGTAGAAACTTATTTTACTCTCCGACCAATCCAAATAACCAAAATGCCTTATACGTGCCTAAAATGAGCGATTTTGGCCGATTTTTCACCTCATTACCAACCACTCATCCCAACATAGCACTAAAAAAAAATATTGATATGTTCACATGGTTACCTTTACTGCATTAAAAACTACCTATTTAGCAATGAAAAAAATCCTATTATCATCTGCGGCCCTGTTGCTTGCGGCTTTCATGTTTGCGCAGCAACGCCCTCAAACCCCGCCCAACGGACAGTTTCCGGGAGCTCCTGCAGGTGCACCCAATAACGGACCAGGCGCCCGTTCCGGCCCCAAGCCTTATAAAGAAGTGATCACAGATAAAGCAGTTACTCAGAAAGGTTTATTTACCGTTCACAAAGTCGAAGAAAAGTACTATTTCGAAATTTCCGATTCCATCTTTGGACGTGAAATCCTTGCTGTGGCTCGTTTTGCCAAGGTTCCTGCCGGTGCAGGCTATGGTGGTGAAATTGCCAACCAGCAAACCATCAGTTTCGAAAAAGGCCCTTCCAATAACATTTTTCTGCGCACCATTACGCTGGTAAACACAGCAGATGCCGATCAGAAAATATACCAGGCTGTTACCAATTCCAATGTTAATGCCATTGCAGCTTCTTTTCCTGTAGCTGCTTTCGGGAAAGACTCCGCTTCTGTTGTAATTGATGTAACAGAGTTCTTTAAAGGAGACAACCAGGCCGTAAGCATCCGTCCTGCCAGCAAACGCCGGTACAACCTGACTGCCCTGGCCCCGGACAGATCCTTCATTGCCAAAATTTCCACCTATCCGATCAATACTGAAATCAGAACCGTAAAAACCTTCTCTTCCAGTCCTGCCATGGGTGGTAGCCCGGCCCCTACCGGCATTCCTTCGGCCAGCATTCCTGCCGCAAGCGATGCAGGAGCCGTTACTATGGAATTGAATACCTCCCTGCTGCTCCTGCCAAAAGTACCTATGCAGCGCAGGATCTGGGACAAACGAGTGGGTTTTTTCCCAGATGATTTTGTTCGCTACAGCGATAATCAGCAGAAAGTGGAAAATCTTCGATTTGCCGTTCGTTGGCGCCTGGAGCCCAAAGATGGTGAATGGGAAAAATGGAAAAAAGGGGAACTGGTGGAACCTAAAAAGCCCATCATTTACTACATAGACCCCGCCACACCAAAAATCTGGAGAAAGCACCTGATTGCCGGCATCAACGACTGGCAGGCTGCTTTTGAAAAAGCTGGATTCAAGAATGCCATCATGGGTAAAGAGTGGCCGGAAAACGACAGCACCATGAGTACAGAAGATGCCCGTTTTTCTGTTGTTCGTTATTTTGCCTCCGACATCGAAAACGCTTATGGACCTAATGTTCACGATCCCCGCAGCGGTGAAATCCTGGAAAGCCATATCGGCTGGTACCACAATGTAATGAAACTGGTACACGACTGGTATATGGTTCAAACTTCCGCTGTTGATCCCGGTTCCCGCAAAATGAAATACGACGAAGACCTGATGGGCGACCTGATTCGTTTTGTGTCTTCTCACGAAGTAGGTCACACGCTGGGCCTGATGCACAACATGGGCAGCAGCAGCAAAACCCCGGTTGAAAAGCTGAGAGACAAAGCATGGGTAGAAGCAAATGGTCATACTGCCTCCATCATGGATTATGCCCGCTTCAACTATGTGGCACAACCCGAAGACAATATCAGCCGTGTTGGTCTCTATCCCCGCATTGGTGATTACGACAAGTGGGCTGTTCAGTGGGGCTACGGATATATTCCGGGAACTAAAGACGAAGAAATCAAAATCAACAGCAGCAAACTGGTTACAAAGGCGCTGAAAGAAAATCCACGTCGTTGGTTCGGCACCTACGAAATGGGCAACAGAGCAGATCCCAGAAGCCAGAGCGAAGACCTTAGCGACAATGCAGTGAAAGCCAGTGAATATGGTATCATGAACCTGAAACGCATCATTAAAGGGTTACCTGAATGGACCAAAGAAGAAGCCGACCAGTACGAGAACCTCAGCACCATGTATGGTAAGCTGTTGGGTCAGTTCCGTCGTTACATGGGCCATGTTACTGCAAATGTTGCCGGCGTATATGAAACATTTAAAACCGCCGATCAGGATGAAGCCGTTTATGAAATCACCCCAAAATCCCGCCAGAAAGAAGCCGTTGCATTTCTGCACAAACAACTGTTCGAAACCCCGAATTGGCTGATCGACCGCAACCTTTGGAACAAGTTCAACAACCCGGTTAGCAATGATCCGGTAATGACTGCACAAGATGGCATTTTAGGCTCCCTGGTAAGCGGAGACAGACTGAGCCGCCTGCAACTCAGCGCCGAGCGTTTTGGTGCGGATAAAGCCTATACTGCTTTTGAAATGCTGAACGATGTTCAGGGTGGTATTTTCAGTGAGTTGAGCAGTAAAAAGAGCATCGATACCTATCGCAGGTTGTTGCAGAAATCTTATGTAGACCAATTGGTGAATATCCTGAACCCTCCTGCCGCTCCAGCTACCGTTACCATTTCCTTCTTTGGTGCCAGTGCGCCAACAGACCTGAAGAAAACAGATGTTCCTGCTATAGTACGGGCGCAGTTGACCGGTCTTCGTACTCAGATCAATGCTGCAGCTGCAACATTCGGAGATAAACTGAGCAAGGTTCATTTACAGGATCTTTCCGAAAAGATAAGAATGGCCCTGGATCCCAAATAAAGGATACAATCAGCCAGCTGATTCATTCAGTTCAACCTCACAGGCTTTAAGGTCTGTGAGGTTTTTTATTTGTTATATTCGCTAAAAAATCTGTGATGAGAATATCCATATCCTTGATGCTTGTTCTTTTATTTTCTGTTGCTGTTCAGGCTCAAAAGAAAAATATGGTTGTTGGTATTTTAACCGACAGTATTACCAAAGAACCGGTTGTTCTGGCCAGTGTTTCCAACCTGGATACTAAAAAAACAGTCATGACCAATAACCGGGGAATCTTTAAAATTGAACTGAGCAACGATCAGGTACTTTCCTTTGCTGCCGTGGGCTATTATTTTGATACCATCAACTTTCAACAGAAGTTACTGAAAAACGATACCCTCTTCCTGGAACTGGAGCCCCTGGTGCGTTCTCTTGGTAACGTAACGGTTACTGCAAGAGGAATGAATGCGTATCAAATGGACAGTATAGAAAGAAGAACCGACTTCATGGAAGACATCGTGAATTATAAAATTCCAACCGTGTCCCGTTCCAATTCCGGAGCAGGTATTGCCTTGAACATTGATCATTTTTCGCGCAAAGAAAAGAACAAAAGAAAGGCAATGAACTTTTTTGAAACCAACGAACGTGAAGCCTATATCAACTATCGTTTCCCTCCTGCATTGGTGACCAAATACAGCGGCTTAAAAGACGAGGCCCTGCATATGTTCATGCAATTGTACCGCCCTTCCTATGCATGGCTGAGGGCCAATAAAACAGAGGAAGACCTCAAGTACTATATCAACGATAAACTGAAGGAGTTCAATAAAAACAAATAATTACTCGTACCGCAGCGCTACAATCGGATTTAGTCTGGCGGCCTTCATTGCAGGATAAATTCCTGCTGCCAGTCCTACTACGGAACAAATGATGATACCAATGGCTACCCATACCCAGGGTACAACAAATCCGGTATTCAGAATGATGCCGAAGAGATTGCCCACCAGCACGCCCAGGATGATGCCGCAGATGGCGCCCAGCAGGCTGATGATCATACTCTCAAACAAAAATTGCTGACGCACATACCTGCTTTTACCGCCAATGGCTTTGATGAGACCCACTTCCTTGGTTCGCTCGTTCACCGCTACCAGCATGATGTTCATCAGACCAATGGCTGCTCCGATCAGGGTAATTAAACCAATAGCACTGGCTGCACCCGTAATACTGCCCAGGAAGCCAATGAACATTTCGGCGAATTTGTCGCTTTTTTCGATCACAAAATTGCTTTCCTCCACCGGCTCGAGTTTGCGGACGGCCCGGAATACGGCCGTTGCTTCGTCCGTTGCAACCGGTAACTCATTGATATGCTGTACAATTACCCCCAGCAGGTAAGAAGATGCGGTATTGGTGAATTTTCGCACATTGGTGTAGGACGTAAGTACCATATCATCTTGCCGGAGCATGGCGCTGGATCCTTTACTCTTGAGTAACCCAATAACCCTGTACGGATTGCTTCCGATTTTAATGATTTTATCCAGGCACTGCTCTGGCTTGTCGCCAAACAATCTGGCGGCTACATTGCTTCCGAGCAAACAAACATTTCTTCCGCTCTGCACATCCAGGCTGTTCAGGTTCCTTCCGATATTAACAGAATAGCCATTTACAGCCAGGTAGTTTTCGTCTCCGCCCCAAACGGTGATCTGCGGGTTGGTTTTCTTTTCCTTGTAATGCAATTCCTGTGATGACGGCCCTCTGCGATAAATAGCTACAGCTGCACCCGGAAACCGGTAATTGGCTTTGAAAAATTCTGCTTCTTCGAGACGGATGGGTTTGCCGAGATTTGATTTTTTCTTTTTGAGGCCTCGCTTGGTTTTTTCTACTCCGTCTCCGTTACCCGGGCCAAACCTGGCCCTGGACTCCTTAAAACGGATGCTGAAGGCATTGGCGCCCATAGATGAGAAGCTTTCCTTCAGGCTCTGATTCATGGCTTCGATGGCCGTAATGATACCGATCAGGGCCATGATACCAAATGCAATAATGGCAATGGTAATACCTGCTCTAAGCTTGTTACTGCGGACAGTCCGCCAGGCCAGGGTAAATGAATCGAATGCGGTCATGAATTTCAGTTTACATCAACTATACACCTTAAAGGTAACAGGAGATTGTGTAAACCGGTAACTAGGCCCCTCAAATTATGAAGAGTGGTTAAAAATAGAACCAATTGAGCACTATGGAAGGAAGAACGCCAACCAATATTACGGCTGCCGCCACCAGGACCAGGCCTGTTTTGAATCTTCCGGTAATTTCATGTGTTTCCGGCTGACCTTCTTTGAAGTACATCGCCTGAATCACTTTGAAGTAGTAGTATACGCTGATGGCTGCAAAAAGTACGGCTACCACCACGATCCACAGAGATCCTCCGGATTTTACCACAGATGCCAGCATATAATATTTTGCAAAGAACCCTGCAGTTAATGGAATTCCGGCCAGAGACATCAGGAAAACGGTTGCGCTGAACGCGATTACCGGCTGGGTTTTGGCGAGTCCGTTGAAACCATCAAAAGTATAATCCTTTACTTTGATCAGTACGGAAAAAAAGCCGATGGTGGCCAGACAATAGGCTACGGCATACAAAAGGATACCCTCTTTTGCCATGTCATTGAAACTGTATAATGCAAACAGCATGAAACCGGCTTGTGCGATACTGGAATAAGCCATCATACGTTTGATGCTTTGCTGGAATACAGCAGTAATATTTCCGATCAGCAAGGTGGCTATGATCACGAACGACATCAGCAATTTCCAGGTAGCTCCCAGTAATTGTGCATTAGACTCGAACAGGTTTAAAAATGCAAAGAATCCGCCTGCTTTAACGATGGTTGCCATGAACGAAGTAAATACACTTGGTGCACCATCGTATACATCCGGAGTCCAGAAATGGAACGGAGCAGCAGATACTTTAAAGCACATGGATACAAACAGGAGAATTAATCCTGCCATTTGCAGGAAGGAAGACACAGGCATTCCGGCAGATGCAGGAGACGAAGCCGCTACATTCAGGGAAAAGGACCCTGTTGCTCCGTATACCAGTGCAATACCCATCAACATGATACCGGTAGAGAAACATCCCATCAGGAAATATTTCAGAGAAGCCTCATTACTTTTCAGGTTTCTTTTGTCTGCACCGGTGAGAATATACAATGGGATGGTCATGATTTCAATTCCGAGGAACAACATGAGCAGCCCATTGAAAGAAGTGAGTATGCTGGTACCGCAGAGTACAAAGAAAATGAGGGCATAGTAGTCAGATACATTGGCGCCTGCCTTTTCAATGTCTTTTCCGCTGAGCAGCACAAATATCAATGTAGCCGCAATCAGAATAGTATTGAAGAACAATCCAAACTTATTGAAATGCAACAGACCGCGTGTATCGATATGAATCGAAAACACATCGTATATGTTAAAAATGTTGGCCAGTAATAAAACCAGCAGCGAAACGATTGCCGTTGTAGTAACTGCAGATTTACTGCGGAGTATGATGCCACTGAACATCATCACTACACCCAAAACAGCTGAAAATATAATTGCGTTCATAATACGTTAGATGTTCATTTATTTTTTTACAAATAAGCCTGCTACTGTATCTCTTGTTAACTCGATCATGGGTTGCGGAAATACACCAAATACGATGATCATCACTGCAATAATGATCAAGGCAAGTTTTACGTTACCGCTGATATCCACAGCAGTTGAGCTTGCCGGGCTAAGCGACCCGTAAATCACTTTCTGCACCATATTCAATGTGTAAACAGCTGCCAGGATAATACTGATCAGCGCTGCTACTGCCATCCACATATTGTGCTGGAAGATTCCGCTAAACATGAGGAACTCTCCGATAAATGCGTTGGTAAGCGGCAGGGCAATATTGGCCAGGGCCATTACGACCAGCAACACGGCCATCGCAGGCGCTTTCTGTGCCAGTCCACCCATTTCGCTCAGTTTTCTTGTGCCGAGTTTTTGCTCAAGCTGATCTGCAATGATCCACATTCCGATCACATTCACTCCGTGGCTGAACATCTGGATCATGGCGCCTTCGGTTCCGGATTTGCTTCCGGAAAACAGGGCTGCACACATCAGACCAATATGTGCTATGGAGGAATAGGCAATCAGTCGCTTAATATCGTCCTGACGGATCGCAATCAGAGAAGCATACAACATCCCTATGATCGACAGGATCATGATCAGGTTACCAAACTGCACTGTAGCCTGAGGAAATACCGGTAACAGCCAGCGTACCACCGCAAACAATCCCATCTTCACCATGATACCACTCAACACCATGGTTGTGGCAGTAGGAGATTGCTCGTATGCATCCGGCTGCCAGGTATGCAGCGGGAAGATTGGCATCTTGATGGCAAAGGCAATGAAAAACAACCAGAACGCCACCGTTTGCTGTGCACCACTCAGTTGAACTTCATAAAAAGCCTTCATGGCAAATGAATGATCCGCTGTCTGGAAATACACCAGTAAGATTCCCGCAAGCATGAGCAGGGAACCCAAAAAAGTATAAACAAAGAATTTAAAAGTAACGGCAATCCGCTTTTCTCCTCCCCAGATAGAAGAGAGAAAGTAAACCGGAATCAGGGCAAGCTCCCAGAAGAAATAAAACAGCAACACATCCGCCGCCAGAAATACGCCCATCAAACCTGCCTGTGCCAGCAGCATCAGTCCATAAAACGAAGCAGTCTTTTTGTACTCATTCCGGTGAATTGCGACAAAGATCAATGGATACGCTACCGCGGTAAGCAATGCAAGCAACTTGCTGAGTCCATCCATCTTCAGGGTAAAGCGGCTTCCCAGGTCGTTCAGCCAGGCCACATCATATACAATGGCAGATGGTGTTGCGACTGCGGCCAGCGCCAATGCCAGCGTAACCACCGATGCCAGTAAGGAAATTGTCTTTGCTGCGGAATCCTGTTTCATAGCAAAGGAAACCAGTCCTGCTGCTAATGGGATCAATATGAGTAATAAGGCTGTCATTGTTGCGGAGATACTTAATGAACGAATTAAAATAATTTATTGAAAAACCGGATGATGGTGGCATCATTGAACCAAATCAGGAAGAATACAACCATCGACAGTACCATAATCAGCACATAACTGCTTACCTGACCGCTCTGTACCAACCGCAGTTGTCTTGAGCCATAGGCTACCAGTTTACCTACACCATTTACTGCACCATCAATACCACTCTTCTCCACTACATTTTTACAGAACCCTGCAATGGCATTCAATGGATTCACGATAACCGCATTGTACAGTTCATCAATGTACCATTTGTTGGCGAGTACCTTTCCAAGCCCCTGCTCCTCCTGCTCGTTTTCACCGGTGTATTTCTTAAATCTGTTGACTGCATATACAATAACGCCCAGAATCAGTAAGGTTGCAGTACCCATCATGATGTATTCCTGAGAATGGCTCAGGTGATGTGCTTCGGACAACTTAGCAGATTCTGCAAAAACAGGCGCCAGGAAATGCTCCAGCCAGTGGCTGTCGGCAACAAATGCTTCCGGAATACCGATGAAGCCACCTACTACAGAAAGCACAGCCAGCACAACCAATGGGATGGTCATCGCTGAAGAACTTTCATGTAAATGGTGCTCCTGCTCTTGGGTACCTCTGAAATTTCCCAGAAAAGTCATGGTATACAAACGGAACATATAAAATGCGGTCATCAGTGCACCGGCTACACCCAGGTAATAGTACAATGGATTTACTGCGAATGCAGCAGCGAGAATCTCATCCTTGGAGAAAAATCCGGAGAAAGGAGGAATTCCGGCAATCGCCAGACAGGCCAGCAGGAACGTGATATGTGTTACCGGCATGTATTTTTTGAGGTTACCCATTTTACGGATATCCTGCTCGTGGTGCATGGCATGAATTACAGAACCAGCTCCAAGGAACAACAATGCTTTAAAGAAAGCATGGGTCATTACATGGAATACTGCTCCGGTATATGCACCAACGCCCAATCCCAGGAACATATAACCCAGCTGACTCACAGTAGAATATGCCAGCACTTTCTTAATATCGTTTTGCTTCAACGCAATCGTTGCTGCGAACACGGCGGTTGCCAGGCCAATCACCGCCACGAGTGTTTGAGTGGCCGGAGCCAGTGTATATAAGATGTTGCTCCTTGCAATCATATAGATACCCGCCGTTACCATGGTTGCGGCATGGATCAGCGCCGACACCGGTGTAGGACCAGCCATGGCGTCGGGTAACCATGTGTACAAGGGTATCTGTGCACTCTTACCCATTGCTCCAATAAACAGCAGGGTGGTAATACCGGTGATATCTGCAGCAGTGAGCTTATCTACATTCGCAAAAACATCCCCATAATTTACAGTACCCAAACGGAACAGCAACCAGAACACCGCTAGCAGAAAACCAAGGTCTCCGATGCGGTTCATGATAAAGGCTTTCTTTGCGGCGTAATTGTAATCGTTGTTTTTAAACCAGTAACCGATCAGCAGGTAGGAACAAAGACCCACACCTTCCCATCCAATGAACATGATCACGTAGTTGGCGCCCATAACCAGCAGCAACATGGAGAACACGAAGAGATTGAGGTAGGCAAAATACCTGCCGAAATGATCCGCCGTTTCGTCTTTCATGTAAGCGGTAGAGTACAAATGAATCAGGAAACCAATGCCGGTAATGATGAGCAAAAACAGCACAGACAACTGATCTACCTGAAAAGCAAACGGTATGGTGAACGCATCTACCGAAATAAAATTGAATAAGGTAACTACGGTTTCAAAACGCTGCCCTTCTCCTGCACCTGCAGCCACTTGTGTAAAGAGATAACAGGAGGTGAGGAAGGAAAGTAAAATTGCTCCGGAACCAATGATTCCAATAGCAGATTTCGACAGCGACTTCCTGCCCAAACCGTTGATCAGAAATCCCAGCAATGGGAAAAGCGGAACTAAAAATGCTATCTTACTCATATTAATTTTTCAATCTGTTCAAAAAGTTGATGTCTACAGAATGGGTGTTCCTGTACATCATTACAATGATTGCCAGGCCTACACTAACTTCTGCTGCTGCCACCACCATGATAAAAAACACAAACAACTGTCCGTCGATTCCGACTGTGGTTGCAGGATTGCCTGCCAGCGCTGCACCATGGTGCATTTTGGAGAAAGCTACCAGCAGCAGGTTTACCGCATTCAGCATCAGTTCCACACACATGAAAACGATGATCGCATTTTTTCTGGTCAGTACCCCGATGATACCAATCGAAAAAAGCGCTAAACAGAAATAGATATAGTATTGTATTGGCATATGCTAAATTTGATAATCGTTAATCTTTCTTTCCTATTACTACAGCGCCCACCATCGCACTCAGGAATAATACACTGCTGATCTCGAAAGGAATTACAAAATCGGTAAAAAGCGCCTTTCCCAGGTTCCTGATCAACCCGATATTTCCCTCTTTCATCATCACTGTTTTTCCGGTGAGTTCCACGGTTTGGCGTACCAGTGAAACCAGTACCATCAGAAAACATCCGCCCGAAATCACACCCGCCAGTTTCATCCAGAGATTTTTCCGGGGAGCTGTATCTGCATTCAGGTTCATCAGCATAATCACAAACAGGAACAATACCATGATTGCTCCGGCGTACACAATCAGGTTCACAATTGCCAGAAACTGTGCATTTAACAGGATATAGTGCCCGGATATGGCAAAGAAAACCGTAATCAGCCACAATACGCTGTGTACGGGATTCTTACTCACCAATACCATAATAGCACTGAATATGGCCAGTACGCTTAAAAAGAAAAATAATACTTGAATCGTATTCATCTTATTGAATTACCAATGATTAATTGTTAGTCCGTGGTTCACCTTTTGCCTTTGCATATGCTTCCGGATCCGTTTTAGGATTCGGGATCAACAGATCGTCTTTACCGTAAACAAATCCTTTCCGGTTGTAATTTGCCGGAGCAAAAGTTTCACTCAGGTAAATAGCGTCCTTAGGACAAGCTTCCTCACACAGGCCACAGAAAATACAACGCAGCATATTGATTTCATACTTCGCCGCATACTTCTCTTCACGGTACTTGCTCTCTTCGCCCTCCACCCTTTCTGCAGCTTCCATGGTAATGGCTTCTGCCGGACAGGCCACGGCACATAACCCACAGGCTGTACAACGTTCACGTCCTTCCTCATCCCTGTTCAGCACATGCAATCCGCGGAATACGGGACTGAATTCACGTTTCTGCTCGGGATATTGAATGGTTGGCTGCTTTTTAAAAAGGTGACTGAAGGTAATGCCCATGCCTTTGAGGATAGAAGGAATATAGATCCTTTCCATAAAAGTCATCGGTTCTCTCCCGACCTCTTTCCTTCTGTTTGTTAATGCTTGCATGTATTGCTTTATCTAAAGGTTTGCAAAATTATTTTTATCTTCCTGAGTATCCAATTTTATTCATCCTAGCCCTGCTGCCACAGAATCACCGCTCCTGTTAACAGCATATTGAATAATGCAAGCGGAATCAGGTTTTTC
The DNA here is from genome assembly GCA_028687975.1 of Sediminibacterium sp. Taxonomy (GTDB): domain Bacteria; phylum Bacteroidota; class Bacteroidia; order Chitinophagales; family Chitinophagaceae; genus Sediminibacterium. The sequence continues at coordinate 56,896 of JAQTZD010000006.1, read as the reverse complement.
CAACCCACATGCATCAGCTGATCATAACGGAAACGTGGAATGGTCCAGCGAATCCACATGAACAAAAACAGGAAGAATACGATCTTAGCCAACAACGCCACCACTCCCAGTATTGCAGCCGTATTTACAGGCAATGTGCTTTCGTCCAGGAAAGGAATATCGTATCCGCCAAAGTACAGGCTGGCCATTACCGCACTGCTCATGATCATGTTTACATATTCTGAAAACAGGTAAAAACCCAGCTTCATGGATGAATATTCCTGGTGATATCCCATGTTCAACTCATTCTCTGCTTCCGGAAGATCAAATGGTGTTCTGTTACACTCGGCCAATGCGCAGATGAAGAAAATGATGAAGCCCAGCGGCTGGTATACAATGTTCCAGAAACCACCTGCTGCCATCTGGCCATCTACAATTGTTTTCAGACTTAAGGAACCGGAGATCATCAATACGGCAATCAGGGAAAGACCCATCGCCAGTTCATAACTGATGGCCTGTGATGCACCACGCAGTGCCGCCATCAGGGAGAACTTATTGTTGGATGCCCAGCCTCCGATCATGATACCATATACACCAAGACTTACTACACCAAATATGTACAGTACTCCGATGTTGATATCGGCTACCTGAAGGTCTATTTTGTGCCCGCCGACTTCGATATGGCTGCTCCACGGAATCACCGCACAGGTCATTAGTGCAGCAGCCATTGCCAGCGCCGGTCCAAGTATAAAGAGTCCCTTATTGGAAGTATTGGGAATGATCTCCTCCTTCATGATCAGCTTCAGACCATCCGCAAACGGCTGAAACAAACCAAAAGGACCGGCCCTGTTCGGACCAGGACGATCCTGCAATGCACCTGCCACTTTACGTTCTGCGAAAGTGGTATAGAGTGCAATACCTAAACTGGCTAAAACAATGATTGCAATCAGAATCAGTTTTTCCAGTAAAAATGCCCAGTCAAATGCCAATAGTGTCATCGTATATCAATTAGTCTTGGTTAGGTTTAAAGTCGGAGGAATGCGCAGGGCGATCCAGCTTGCTCAGCGTAATTTCCGGCCTGTTTACATTACTTACCGAATGTATATCCATCAACAATTTAGGTTCCCGTCCATTGTGTACGGCCTTAAAGGTTTCATTTGGTTTGTTCATACCAATGGATCCAGCATAATGGCCCTGTGCAATAACAGAGTGCCTGTCGATCAGTCTTGGTCCTTCTATCACCCAGTCGCTGGTATTCTTTTTCTCGAACCTGCAGGTATTGCAGATCCAGTCTTCCACTTCGCCCCACTGGTCTTTTCTTGCGGTAACCCGATACACTTCATCTCCTCTGTTCCATAAAGTTACTTTTCCGCTGCAGGTTGGGCAATCACGGTGTGCATCCATGGGTTTCAGGAACCATACCCGGTTTTTAAACCGGAAAGTTTTATCGGTCAATGCGCCCACCGGACAAACATCTATTACGTTTCCGATGAATTCATTCTCCAGGCTCTTTTCAATGAAAGTGGCAATTTCCGCATGGTCTCCCCGATCGAGTACTCCATGTTCCCGTTTGCCGGTAAGCTGATCCGCCGTAAATACACAACGGTAGCAGAGGATACAACGGGTCATGTGCAATTGGATGTACGGACCCAGGTCGTGCTTCTTGAATACTCTTTTCTGGAACTCGAAGCGGGTGCCCTCTTTACCATGGTTGTAGCTCAGATCCTGCAAATGACATTCGCCGGCCTGATCACAAACAGGACAATCGAGCGGGTGATTGATCAGGAGAAACTCTACCACACCATTTCTGGCATCAATCACTTTTTCGCTGGTGATATTCTTTACTTCCATTCCATCCATTACGGTGGTTCTGCAGCTTGCTACCAGCTTCGGCATTGGACGAGGATCTTTTTCAGAACCCTTACTTACTTCCACCAGACAGGTACGGCACTTACCACCACTGCCTTCCAGCTTGCTGTAATAACACATTGCCGGAGGGGCAACTTCACCACCTATCTTGCGCGCTGCATTCAGGATGGTTGTTCCCGCAGGCACTTCAATCGTAATATTATCGATCGTTACTTTAAATAATGGTTGTTCAGACATAATCTAATTAAGCTGGTACATGAATCGGGTCGGCATAATGTGCCAGTCCGTAATTTCTTTTCTGCGCCTCTTCAGGATGGTTGATATGCCATTCAAATTCGTCTCTGAAATGACGGATCGCAGCGGCCACCGGCCAAGCTGCCGCGTCACCCAACGGACAAATTGTATTTCCTTCTATCTTTCGTTGTATATCCCAAAGAAGATCGATGTCGCTCATTTTTCCTTGTCCCTCGTCTATTTTTTTCAGGATCTTTTCCATCCAGCCAGTTCCTTCCCGGCAGGGTGAACACTGACCGCAACTTTCATGACGGTAAAAACGTGCCAGGGTGTAAGTGTGCTTCACAATACACTGGTCTTCGTCCAGCACGATGAACCCACCGGAACCCATGGATGAACCTGTTGCAAAGCCACCGTCGGCCAGGCTCTCATAGTTCATCAGTCGTGGTTCGCCCTTGACAGTTTTCAGCAGCAGGTTGGCCGGCAGCACCGGAACGGAAGATCCGCCCGGAATACAGGCTTTCAGCTTTTTGCCGTTGGCAATGCCTCCGCAATATTCATCCGAATAAATAAACTCTTCTACCGAAATGGTCATGTCTATTTCGTACACACCAGGTTTATTGATGTTTCCACATGCGGAAATCAATTTGGTTCCGGTTGATCTGCCAATACCAATTTTGGCATATTCTTCTCCTCCGATATTAATGATCGGAACAACTGCACTCAGGGTTTCCACATTGTTCACCACAGTAGGACGCTGCCATAAACCCTGGATCGCAGGGAATGGTGGCTTGATGCGCGGATTGCCTCGCTTTCCTTCCAGTGATTCGATCAGTGCGGTTTCTTCTCCGCAGATATAGGCTCCTGCTCCACGCTGTACATATATATTACAGTCAAAACCGGTTCCCAGGATATTTTTTCCGAGGAATCCGTTTGCTTTTGCTTCTTCAATGGCCTGCTCCAGAATATCCGGTATCCACGCATACTCTCCGCGGATATAGATATAGGTATCATTGCTTCCCAAGGCAAAGGAAGAAATGATCAAACCTTCTATCAACAGATGCGGAATATGTTCCATCAGGTACCTGTCTTTGAATGTACCCGGCTCACTCTCATCGGCATTACATACCAGGTGACGTGGAACGCCTTCCGGCTTGGCAATAAAGCTCCATTTCATTCCAGCAGGGAAACCTGCACCCCCTCTTCCGCGCAGACCACTCTTCTTCACTTCCTCTACAATGGATTCGGGATTCATTTCCTTTAAAGCCTTTTCCACGGCCTTGTATCCACCTTCGCGGCGATATACTTCAAAGCTGCGGATGCCTTCTATATGTGCTTTATCCAGTAATAATTTTACACCCATATTTTAATTATTTGCTGCAGCATTTTTTCTGCATTCTTCAATGATGGCGTCTACTTTTTCTTTGGTCAGATGCTCTCTGTAATGTTTGCCCAGCTGCATCATCGGTGCATATCCGCATGCACCCAGGCACTCTGCTGTTTTTAAGGTAAACAACCCGTCTGCAGTTGTTTCTCCGGGCCTGATTCCGAGTTTTTCATAAATGTATGCTACAATATCATCGCTGCCCTTGATCATGCACGGACCAGTATGGCAAACTTCAAAAAGATATTTACCTACCGGCTTCAGATTGTACATGCTGTAAAAGGTAGCCACCTCATACACTTCAATCGGTTTGATCTTCAACAGCTCCGCCACATAGTCCAGCGTTTCCTGGCTCAGCCATCCGCCAAAACTCTGTTGTGCAAGATGCAACACCGGAAGCAAGGCGCTTTTTTGTTTTCCCTCGGGATAACGGCTTACCAACCGGTTGAATTCTGTTAACTGTTCTTGTGAAAATTGTACCATCTCATCTGCTTTATAAACCTTAAAAACTTTTTTCTGCTATGCATCCATCTCACCTGCAATCAGGTTGAGGCTACTCATGGTCAGGATTGCATCACTCAGCATGCTTCCTTTTACCATTTCAGGATATGCCTGGTAGTAAATGAAACATGGTCTGCGGAAGTGCAACCTGAACGGAGAACGTCCTCCATCGCTGATCAGGTAGAATCCAAGCTCCCCGTTTCCACCTTCTACCGAATGATATACTTCGCCTTTAGGCATGTCCACTTCTCCCATGATGATCTTGAAGTGCCAGATCAGCGCTTCCATCTTGGTATACACATCTTCTTTTTTAGGAAGATAGTATTCGGGAACATTTGCATGGTATACTTCGGCTTCTTCACCTTTGAACTCCTGTATCTTCTGATAAGCCTGTTTAATAATGTGCATACTCTGCCACATTTCCTCCTGGCGTACCAGGAAACGATCGTAGTTGTCGCCGGTTGTACCTACCGGAATGGTAAACTCAAAATCTTCGTAACTGCTGTACGGACTGTGTACGCGCACATCGTAATCTACTCCTGCAGCACGCAGGTTAGGGCCTGTAAAGCCGTAGTTCAGCGCTCTTTCCGCACTAATAGGACCTCCTCCGATGGTTCGATCCATAAATATTCTGTTGCGTTTCAGCAGGCTTTCCAGCTCACCCAGCGCTACAGGATATTCTTTCAGGAATTTCTCGAGTTTCGTGAATGCCGTATTAGAGAAATTCCTTTCAAAACCGCCAATACGCCCAATATTAGTAGTAAGACGGGAGCCGCATACTTCTTCAAATATTTCATAAATTAATTCACGGTATTGCATTACATAAAGGAACCCGGTAAATGCGCCGGAATCCACCCCAACAATGGAATTACAAATAAGGTGGTCCGCAATACGGGAGAGTTCCATGATGATCACCCGCAGGTAGTCTACGCGCTTTGGAGTTTTTACGCCCAGGAGCTTCTCACAGGTCAGGTGCCAGCCCATGTTGTTGATGGGGCTGCTGCAATAATTCAGGCGATCTGTAAGCGGAGTGATCTGGTACAGTGGTCTTCTCTCTGCAATCTTCTCAAATGCACGATGGATGTATCCAACAGTTTGTTCACTGGATACCACCCGTTCGCCGTCCAGTTCCATGATATTCTGAAACACACCGTGTGTAGCCGGGTGTGTTGGCCCCAGATTCAATGTAGTGGTGTGCTTTTCGATTGATCCTTCCGGTAATGTTATATGGTGCTCATTCATACCCGAAACCCCAGGGGGGGTAATTTATTTTATGTCAAAAAAAATCAGTTCCCTATCCTCTTCCGAACATTTCATCGTCTTTATCGATCCTGGTCTGGTCTTCCAGCGGATACTCCTTTCTCAGCGGGAAATAATCCATCTCATCCACATTCAGAATCCTTTTCAGATTGGAATGACCAACGAAGTTCACGCCAAAAAAATCATAGGTTTCCCGCTCCATCCAGTCTGCTGCTGCATACAGTTTGGATGCGGTGAATACATCGGGATGTGCTACAGAAGTAAATACCTTGAAACGGATACGCACATTTTCCTGCAGGTTGTGCAAATGGTATACAACTGCCAGTTCCCGGTCCTTGTTATCTGGGTAGTTCACGCCGCACAGATCTGTTAAAAACTTAAATCCCAGGGTTGGCTCGTCGTGCAGGAATTGCATCACTTTCAGGTTATTCTCCTTCAGTGTTTCAAAACTGAGCATACCATAATTCTCTTCGAAATTATAAACGGCATCACCGAATTTTTCGGTCAGATTTTGCTGTATGTATTCGTTTGTTATTGCCATTGCTTCTATTATTACTGTATTCCGTATCCGTTCAACAATGCCTTGTATTGCTCCCCGTTTCTTCTGCGGATGCTTTCCTGGCCTACCAGTTCCTGAATTTTCATGAAGCCGTCCAGTATGGCTTCCGGTCTTGGAGGACAACCGGGCACATATACATCAACCGGGATGATCTGATCTATTCCCTGCAACACACTGTAGGAATCAAATATGCCGCCACTGGAAGCACAGGCGCCTACTGCTATTACCCAACGGGGTTCTGCCATCTGCAGGTATACCTGACGCAATACGGGGCCCATCTTTTTGGCAATGGTTCCCATTACCATCAGCAGGTCGCACTGACGGGGCGAATGACTCATTCTTTCTGCTCCAAAACGACCCAGATCGTAGTGGGAGGCCGCTGTGGCCATGAATTCGATACCACAGCAGGAAGTAGCATAGGGCATGGGCCACATGGAGTTCTTACGGGCCAGTCCTACCACATCACTCAGTTTAGTGGTAAAGAACCCCTCACCGGAATAACCATCGGGAGCATCAACATAAGTAATCGAGTCTGCAATTTTGGCTTCTATTGGATGAATATTGTATCTAACCGGACGAGACATAAACTTTGGTTAATTAGTTAAGTTGAATAACGGTTAACTGGAAGAACAGTTGGCTAATCTTCCCATTTCAGGGCGCCTTTCTTTACGATATAAATGAATCCTGTAAGAAAAAATCCTACAAACATGACTACTGCTAAAAAGCCATTCCACCCCAGTTCACGGAAATTGACCGCATAGGGGTAAAAAAAGATGACTTCCACATCGAACAATACAAACAGGATAGCAATCAGAAAATACTTGATGGCCATGGGCTGACGGGCGTTTCCATGACTTTTGATACCACTGGTGAAACCTTCCAGCTTATCTGCCGTTTTCCGCTTGGGACCAACCAGAGAGGAGAACCCAATCATAAAGGCTACAAAACCTGCGGCAAAGATCAACTGAACACCTATTGGAAAGTAATTAGCGGCCGAATTGGTGGCGCTGGCGTCTAATAATGAAGAAAACCAATCCATAATCTGAATTAAGGCACAAAAATAAGCTTGATTGGCTTAAAAAAAGAAAAACTCCTCAAATTGAGGAGTTATTTCTTAGAATATTTTCAAACCTGCTTATTTAGGTTGTTGTTTGCCGGGAGATTTGGAATAATAATCGATATTCTTCTGAATAGCAGCTTTTTGCTCAGTCGCAAACTTGTTGTTTTCGTCTGCAGCATCGGGGTACAATTCCAGCATCTTATCGGTTACCTCCAGGGCCTGCTGACAGGTAGCCAGGAATTCATCCACCACATCTGTGCGGGTACCATCGGATTTTACTTTGAAATCCGGGCTTTTCTTCAGGTTATTGAACTTGGTTACATAGTAAACCAGTTTGAAATAAGCATTTCTGAAGATATCCTGCTTGTATTTTTCCTTGTCCACGGCAGCATACACAGAATCGAGGTAATTCAGGTTTTCAACAATTACGGCAGAATCGCTGCTAACAGCCATGGCCGCTCTCTTGAAGAACATATAAGGCTGTGGTTTATCCGGGAAAGCTACCATATAAGCTTTGGCAAATTCCAGTGTTTGCGGATATGCTTTGGCAGCATATGCGGCATTTGTTAACTTGTAATGATCCGCTTCGCCCATGGTGCCCTTGATTTCCATCTGTCTTTTCATCCACTTCAGCTGTTCGGTATACGCTTTAGCTTTACCAAACATATCTGCCGCAGTATTGATCAGGGCAATTCTGTTGGCTTTTACCGTATCCAGTTCCAGCGCTTTCTCAATATAACCAGATGCCTGGGCCTCATTGCCGGGAAATTTGGTAGCGATATGTGCTCCCAACTGATAGTCGGCAGCTCTTTTCTCTGCATCAGGTGCAGTTGCCAGGAATTCGTTGATGTATTTCTGTGCCTGTAAGGAATCTCCGAGTCTGTCGTAGTTGTATGCATATACCACACCCAGTTTAGGCAGGGTTTTCAGTCCTATAGATGCATCAATTTCCTTGGCTTTTGCCAGAGACTCGTCGTAACGGCCGGCACGAAACAGATAGTTAGCCAGGTAAAGTTCGTTGCGGGGATCCTTATCGGCTGTAGCAACATATTTATCAAGATAGTCTTTGGCCTTTGTTACATCCCTGTTCTCATAATAATCATACAGTGCATAATACACCGGAGGGAATGCAGGATCAGCTGCAATGGCATTTTCAAAAAACTGTTCGAACAACTCCTTGTTATTCTGAGACATGTAGATTCTGCCGATGCGGAACATGGCCTGGGCATTCTTTGGATCTCTGGAAATAGCTTCCTGATAAGACTTTACCGCGTCTCCACCGTTTTCACCACCAGTTTTCTGGTAGTTGATACCCATGTAGATGTAGATATCCGGATTCACCAGGTCGATAGTAGCGGCCTGCTTTAACTTATCGATTGCATATACGGGATCTCCCATTGTACTGGGACCGTCTGCATTGGCTCGGCCAATTGCAGTAAGAACAGCTGCACTGGGCTTTCCTTTGTTTCTGCCTCTTGTTTCTGTAGTGGCAGTGATGGCCTGCTCAAATTTTTGTTTGGCAGAATTCAGGTCGCCGCCTTCACGGATTTCCACATGACCCATACCAACCAGCAGCATCGGATCGCTGCCAATTTCCTGAAGTCCCTTCTGATATATTGCTTTTGCTGCAGCAATATCTTCTTTTGTTACTTCAACGCCATTCCCAGCCAGGTATGCCTGCCCCATCCAGTAAATGTTCTGAGGATCCTTGGGGTTCGCCTCATAGAGCTTCCTGAATACCTCTTTTGCGCTGGTATGTTTGTCGTAGTTCAACAGCTTTATGCCGTCCGCCATTTGTGCCATAAGCACCTGTACAGCAAATAAAGCTGCAAACATCAAAGCAACATTTTTCTTCATGTCTCTCTCTTTTTATAGTTGGTATGTTATTCTTCCTCTTTTATACTTCCCGCCCTGCGGTGAAAAGCCATCTTTGCCGGAGCCAGAAATGATCTTCTGAAAATCAGTTGTCCGCGTTCCAGACTCATAAAATTCATAAAACCGGTTCCCAACCCCGCCGCATTCTCTTTCAAAATATAGTACAATGGTCGTGCCAAAGGATATTCGCCCCTGGTAATGGTTGCCTGTGAAGGCTTGGCGTATATATCCGGTTCCAGGCAGGCAGTACATTCTACCCGGGACAACCTGATCCTGGATAAATAAGCAACCTGACGGGGGTCATAGGAGTCCCCGATCCAGCTTAAGCCCACAAATCCGATCACATCGGTTCTTTTTGCTACGATATCAATGACCTCCTGGCTGTTCTCTGCAGCCACCACATTTTTCCCAAACTCCTGGTTTTTCAGCACACTGTCTTTCAGGTAACGAACCGTACTGGTAGCGGATTTTCCGTCCATAATGGCTGTTACGGGCTGTTTCCCACTCAATATATCCCGGATATCACTGAAACTAAAAATACTGTCTTTGGCGTTTTTATTCACAATCACAGCTACAGCATCATAAGCGAGTTCGGCAAATTGAGGCTTGTAAGATAATGTGCTTTTATAAAACTCCGTCTCTTTTTCGGTCAATCCCCTCGCCACAATGATCATCCTGGTACTATCTTTTTGAAGATCCCTGAAACATTCCGCCTCAGATTTATAGCTGGCGATAATATTGGCTTCCGGAAACTGGGAGCGGTGTACCCTCAGCTCTTCCTCTATCACCGGCTTGAAACTTTCATCTACACTGATCCGGATCGTACCTTTTTCGGGTGTATCCCGGTCGTCTACTGCCTTATTCCCGGAACCACAGGAAACAAGGAATAAAAGACAGATCGGTAACAATAAGTTAATACAGGGCTTCTTCATATTCTTTCCGTATACTTAATACCTCTGTACAAACGAAAGCCTCCGTACAACAGACAAACGCTTCCGAAAAAATAACGAAAGCCAGTATCTTCTACCAAGGCAAGATCCGCTCCGAGATGTTCTAAAAAAAACATAGCACCACCCATTGCGAGAAACAGCAAAGCCATCGAAACATCGTACAAACGACGAAAATTGGAATAACCACGCCTGCTTTTATCTCTAAGACTATTATCCATAGTTTCTTTTAATGGGAACGGCAATTTATTGAAATATTTTTACTGAGATGCAGTTTTTTTGATATTCCATAAATGATCAATATCTGTAACAGGTCTGTGTTTCAGATCATTTGTGCCATAGTATCTTTGTTGGTATGAAGATTTTAATGGTATGCCTGGGAAACATCTGCAGAAGTCCGCTGGCAGAGGGAATTTTAAAGCACAAAGCCGCAAATGCAGGCCTGGATTGGGTTATAGACAGTTCCGGCACCTCGGGATTCCATATTGGTGAACCTCCTCACCACTTATCACAAAAAGTTGCGGGTTTAAACGGAATCGATATTTCAGGACAACGTTGCCGTAAGTTCAGCACAGAAGATTTACGTTTCTATGACAAAATTTATGTGATGGACCAATCCAACTATGCAGATATCAAACGTTTGTGTAAAGCAGCATGGATGCCAGAAAAAGTAATGCTGATACTCAACGAACTGTATCCGGGAGAAGACCGGGAAGTGCCTGATCCCTGGTATGGCGGAGAATCCGGTTACCACGAAGTATTTGATCTGCTGGAGAAAGCCTGCGAAAAAATCATCGAAAAAAGTAAATAAACTACTTTTGCCCCAATGAGCAAACCATCTTTACCACAGGGAACCAGGGATTTCAACGCGGCTGTTGTACAAAAGCGCAATTATATATTCAATACCATCCGTGCTGTTTTTGAACTCTATGGCTTCCAGCCACTGGAAACACCGGCCATGGAGAACCTCGATACATTGATGGGCAAGTATGGCGAGGAAGGAGACAAACTCATCTTCAAAATCCTGAACAACGGACTGGACAACCCGGCTAAAAAAGAGCAGGCTTTGCTGGATTTCGACAAAGTGCTGAACGGCAGGAACACAAAAGGGATCACCGAAAGAGCCCTCCGCTACGATCTGACCATTCCTTTTGCAAGATATGTAGCCATGAACTACGGGCAGCTGACCCTTCCTTTCAAGCGATACCAGATTCAGCCCGTATGGCGTGCAGACCGCCCGCAGAAAGGGCGGTACAGGGAGTTTTACCAATGCGATGCCGATGTGGTTGGCAGTAAAAGCCTGCTGAACGAAGTGGAACTGGCAGCCATTTATTCAACCGTTTTCGACCGCCTGAATCTTTCGGTAGAAATCAGGATCAACAGCAGAAAAATTCTGGCTGCGCTTGCCGAAGTTTGTGGAGGAGCAGACCAGATGGTCAACATTACTGTTGCCATAGACAAGCTCGATAAAATAGGACTGGAAAAAGTAAAGGAAGAACTGGCATCCCGGGGACTCTCTGCCACGCAGATTGCCACCATTGAACAATACCTGAACATCACCGGAACCGATACGGAAAAAATTCAGCAACTGAAACAGCTGTTGGGCAACAACGAAACCGGATTACAAGGCATTGAGGAAATTGAATATGTACTTAACCACCGCGTGGCTACCGGCGATGCGGTTGTATTGACCGATTTTACCCTTGCAAGAGGATTGAATTATTATACGGGAATCATTTTTGAAGTGAAAGCCATTGGCGCCAAAATGGGCAGTATCGGTGGCGGTGGCCGATACGATGATCTCACCGGTTTGTTTGGGGTACCCAATGTACCCGGTGTGGGCGTAAGTTTTGGTGTGGATCGCATTTATGATGTACTGGAAGAACTTCAATTATTTCCACAGGAAGTGAAACGCGGAACCAAGCTCCTGTTTTTTAACCTGGGTAAGGCAGAGAGTGAACGCGCTTTTGAACTGATGCAGCAACTCAGAGACAGAGGTATATCCTGCGAACTCTTTCATGAAAACAGCAAGCTCGATAAGCAGTTTAAGTACGCAGAGAAAAAGAACATTCCTTTTGTGATCGTACTCGGCAACAGCGAATTGGAGCAGGGTACCTGCAATGTTAAAAACATACAGACCGGGGAACAAAAAACGATTCCGCAAGCAGAGCTCGTGGAATCCATATTTTAATCTGTGTTGATGGGCTGAGTTGACTTATGGCTTTTTCAGCTGCAACGCAACTTCTTCCTTGACCCCTTCGAGCGTGTAGCCCATTGCAAAAACATTTACCCCGATTACTTTTTTGTCTTCGTTTCTTTTAAAAGTGGCGGTTCCCTGAAATTGTACAATGACGTATACATCTGCGTCTTGTTTTTCGAGTACGGAATTGCCCACTGCAGAAGCCATCACCAATACACCGTTCTCAATGGCCACCGTTACATCTGCTACCGGGCTCCCTTCCGGAAATTTGTACTTGCCCAGGTATTGTTTAATTACAGTACTGTCTGCAGGTTGATCCTGTGCAGTGGCGGCAAATGAAATGCCCATCAGTAACAAGGAAAATAGAAGAATTTTTTTCATAGCTGTTTTTTGTTGTTGATTTTTTGGTAAAATAATCGATTACCCGATCAGATCCTATAACACGAAAATCATTTTTTTGTTAAACACCCTCATAAATAATCGCAGCGCCCTGCCCTACCCCCACGCACATGGTTGCCAGCCCCAGGCGGGATTTACTCCGGCGCATTTCGTGCAGCAGGGTAGTTGAAATCCGGGCCCCGCTGCATCCTAGCGGGTGTCCGAGGGCAATAGCTCCGCCGTTCACATTCACCCTGCTGGCATCCAGTTCCAGATCGCGCATGCAGGCAATACTTTGTGAGGCAAATGCCTCATTCAACTCTACCAGATCCAGTTCTTTTACGGCAAGTCCTGCCCTTTTCAGGGCTTTATTGGTTGCCGGTACCGGGCCAATGCCCATAATCGCGGGATGTACACCTGCCACCCCCATCGATACCACGCGGGCAAGGGGCTGCAGCTGAAACAGTTTTACCGCTTCTTCGCTGGCCAGCAACAGGGCAGCTGCTCCGTCGTTGATGCCCGAGGAGTTTCCTGCAGTTACGGTTCCGTCCGAAATAAAAGCCGGTTTCAGTGAGGCGAGCTTTTCCAGACTGGTTTCCCTGGGATGCTCATCCTGGTTCATCCAGCTGATCATGCGGTTCTGCATCATTTCCACGGCAGTGATTTCTTCTTCCCATTTACCTTCCTGCAAAGCTTTTGCGTATTTCTGTTGGGAACCCAATGCAAAAACATCTTGTTCCTCGCGGCTGATGGCCCATTGTTTGGCTATGTTCTCCGCAGTTTCTCCCATACTGTAGGGATGGTACATTTCTGCCAGTTTTTTATTGATGAAGCGCCAGCCGAAACTGGAATCATAGGTTTCCGTTTTTCTGCTCCAGGCCTCCTCTGCCTTTGCTGTTACAAAAGGGGCACGGGTCATACTCTCCACTCCTCCCGCAATATATAAAAGCCCCTCGTTGCAGGAAATGGCTCTTGCAGCATCCATCACCGCCTGCAATCCACTGGCACAAAGCCTGTTAACGGTATTTCCGGCAACAGTTACCGGCAAACCGGCCAGCAAGGCAGCCATCCGGGCCACGTTCCGGTTGTCTTCTCCGGCCTGATTGGCCGCTCCGGCAATGACATCTTCAATGACAGCCGGGTCTATTCCGGGATTTCTTTCCATCAATGCGCGTATCACCTGGGCCAGCAAATCGTCCGGACGTACACTACTCAGCTTCCCTCCATAACGTCCGATGGGCGTCCTTACAGCGTCTATCACATAACAGGCATTCGTCATATTTCAGTCTTTATAATGTTCTGCAATATATAATTTACCGCATAAATAGCAGTTTGGGGGCACTTGGGGTTATCTTTGCAGCATGAGCAGCCCTTTACCAAACATTCGCCACCAGCAACCTGCCGACCTGGAAGCCTACTTTGAGCGCATTGGCGAAAAGAAATTTCGCCTGAAACAGGTTCAGGAGTGGCTCTGGCAGAAACACGCCCACAGCTTCGATGCCATGAGCAACCTCAGCAAAGAACTGCGGAGCAAACTGGCTGCCGACTTTTCGCTTCCGGCGCTGGAAGTGAATACCACCCAGCACAGCAGCGATGGCACCATCAAAAGCCGCTTCAAAACCTTCGACGGTCACTTTATAGAGGGGGTACTGATTCCTACCGATGAGCGCAAAACCGCCTGTGTTTCCTCTCAGATCGGATGCAGCCTCAGTTGCAAGTTTTGCGCAACCGGTTATATGGACCGCAAAAGAAACCTGACCTACGACGAAATCGTAGACCAGGTTGTACTGATTAACCAGCAGAGTGAATCTACATTTGAGCAAAAACTGACCAATATTGTTTTCATGGGCATGGGAGAGCCGCTCATGAACTACGGCAACGTAATGAGGGCCATTGAACGCATCACAGCAGAAGACGGACTCTTCATGAGCCCTCGCAGAATCACGGTGTCTACTGCCGGCGTTGCCAAGCAGATCAAAATGCTGGGAGACGATGCAGTCCGCTTTAAACTGGCACTCTCCCTGCATGCACCCAACGACGAAAAACGCAACCAGATCATGCCGATCAATGAAACCAACAACATCAAAGTGTTGGTGGAGGCATTGAATTATTTCTACAAGAAAACGGGAAATGAAATTACCCTGGAGTACATTCTGTTCAAGAACCTGAATGATTCTCCCAAAGATGCGGAAGAGTTAACTAAACTGTTCCGTCAGATTCCCGCCGACCTGATCAATATTATTGAATACAACAGTATAGACGCATTTAAATTCACCAAACCCGAGGAGGAAGATGTTCAGCGTTTCATGGACATTCTTGCCGCCAACAAGGTAAACGCACGTTTACGCAGAAGCCGGGGTAAAGACATTGATGCTGCCTGCGGACAGCTGGCCAACAAAAACAAGTCCTAATTCCGCATTCACCTTCCTGTTGAAAAACAGCAAACCAATTCACATGCAAAAAAGAACAGACAACTTCAACAAATTTGCCAACAAGAAAAAAGGCGGTGCCATTAAGGAAGCCTTCCGGCAGGAAAAAAGAAAAATAAAAGCCGAAGCCAGGGCCGCCGGTGAAGAAATGAGGGAAAGAAAAAAGGCCAAGGCCAGAGGGGAGGTATGGGAAGACACAAAGAAAGATAGCCCGCGCAAAGCGGCTGCAGGCAGACCCGCTGCTGCAGACAGGCCGGTTACATCCGGAAAACCTGCAACACGCAAACCGGCAGATGCCCCTGCACGCAGCCAGGAACAACCCCGCACACCTGCTACCGGTCGCCGCAATGGCCCGGGAGCCCCTGCCCGTAAACAGGACAACAGGCCTTCCGGGGAGGGTAAAAAACCCGCCTACACGCAGGCGCCCGCAGCAGACAGTTTAATTCCGCTGAATAAATTCATTGCACATGCAGGCGTATGTGGCAGAAGAGAGGCTGCCGAACTGGTAAAAGCCGGTAAAGTAACCGTAAACGGAGACAAATTATTTGAACCCGGCTACAAAGTGTCTCAGGCAGATAAAGTGACGGTAAAAGGCAAAGAAATTTTCCTGCAGAAAAATGCTGTATACATTTTGCTCAACAAACCCAAGGATTTCATAACAACCGCAAACGATCCTCAGGGCAGAAAAACCGTACTGGACCTGATTAAAGGAGCTACTCCCGAAAGAGTTTATCCCGTAGGCCGATTAGACAGAAATACCACCGGTGTGCTGTTGCTCACCAACGACGGGGAACTGGCACAAAAATTAACCCACCCTTCTTTTGAAGTAAAAAAGATTTACGAAGTAACTCTCGACAAGCCTGTTACCAAAAAAGACCTTGACCAGATCGTGAGCGGCGTTACCCTCGAAGACGGTTTTGTAGCGGCCGATTCTGTTGGCTATGCAGATGCAAACGACAAACATGTGGTAGGTATAGAAATTCACAGCGGCAGAAACAGGATTGTGAGAAGAATCTTTGAACACCTGGGATACGACGTTAAAGCGCTCGACAGGGTAATGTTTGCCAACCTCACCAAAAAGAATGTGGAAAGGAGCAAATGGCGCCACCTGAACGAGAAGGAAGTAAGGCTGCTGAAATACATGAACAAGTCTTTTATCAGAAAAAACAAGGCCACAGAATAACATGCATCCCGATATCATTTTTGAGAATACAGACTTTGTTGCAGTTAATAAACCCTCCGGTTTGCTGAGCATTCCGGACAGGGCAGGGAGTGAAATTTCATTAAAAGACCTGCTGAAAGAGCGGTACGGGAATATTTTTACTGTTCACCGTTTAGACCGTGATACCAGCGGGATCATTATATTTGCAAAGAACGAAGCCGCTCACAAGGAGCTTTCCAGGCTATTCGAAAGCCGGGAAATGGAAAAATTCTATGTTGGATTGGTAAGCGGGCAGATGATCAGTGAAGCCGGAAGTATTGATGCACCTATCATGGAGCATCCCGGCAAGACCACTAAAATGATCACGCACGTGAAGGGGAAATCCTCCTTGACCGATTATCAGGTTCTGGAATCCTTCAGGTTATATACCTGGGTACAATTCCAGATCCATACCGGCAGAACGCACCAGATCAGGGTGCATATGCAACATATAGGACATTCCATTGTTTGCGACAACATATACGGCGATCCAAGGCCGATTTTATTATCCTCTATCAAAAGAAACTTCAAGCTGGCAAAGGCAGCGGAAGAAGAAAAACCTATTTTATCAAGGCTGGCACTCCACTCATTCAAACTGAATTTCAGTATGAATGGCGAAAGCTATGAGTTGGAAGCGCCGGTTCCGAAAGACTTAAAGGCGTTGCTGCAGCAACTCAGAAAATGGAAGGGATAATAAAAGACAAAAGAGAAAAAAACAACATACGGCCATTCAGGTTCATCCTACTGCTGTCACTGCTGCTGATGGTAGTGCTCTTCTTTGTGCAATCCCGCTCAGATAAGAGCATCAGGGCTATGCAGAAAGGGAATGAACTCGCCGTTAAAACCTTCCACATCAATAATACGCTTCAGGAAATCATCAACCATGTGTATTTCCTCGAAAGCCAGACCCGCAAACAAATCAACGAGGGTAAGATCCATTTCTCGGGTATCATTGCCGACACGCTGGCTGGCATGGACAAGCACGTAAAAAAAATTGAATCCCTGACTGCCAACGGAGAAGCCAGAAAATCCTATGCCATTCTTCAGGGGCTTTTACAGCATAAAATAGCCATCACCAAAAACATTCTCGGCGAAAGTCCTAATGCATCGGTTGCCAGAGAAAAAATGCTGGGAGAGCAAAACAAAAATCTAATAGACAGCATTTACCTTGCTGCGTCCGATATTCAGATGATTGCAGAAAAGGAACTACAGGATACCATCATCAGGAATTCCGAGGTTTCCAATCAGGTATTGATCATCAGCCGTTCCTTAACCATATTTGCACTGGTTACCATTGTACTTTCTGCAACGCTGATCTTCCGGCACCTGATGCGAAACAACAAACTGATCCTCGAATTGGAACAGGCGAAGGAAAAAGCAGATACGGCAGGCAATATCAAGGAGCAATTCCTGGCCAATATGAGTCATGAAATCAGAACACCACTGAACTCCATTATCGGCTTCAGCAACCTCGCCAACAAAACCCCGCTGAATAATGAGCAGAAAGAATACATCAGCTTCATTAAAAGTTCCAGCGAAAATTTGTTGTACATCATCAATGATATCCTCGATTTCTCCAAGCTGGAAGCAGGAAAACTTCAAATTTCAAAAGCGCCTTTTAACCTGAAGGATATCTGCCATTTCATTGAAATGCTATTTCAGGTTCAGATTTCCGACAAAAAAATCCATTTCTCCTGCCAGATAGACAATAATATTCCATTGAACTTAACCGGAGACGACGACCGTTTGAAACAAATTCTGACCAATCTCGTTTCCAATGCCATTAAGTTTACCGGAGTGGGGGGTAATATTTCACTTAAAATACAAAGTGAAAAACAAGAAGATGAGATTGTTTATATCCGCTTTGCTGTAAAAGATTCCGGAATAGGTATACCGGAAGAAAAGTTAAAAACAATTTTTGAACGGTTTGAACAGGCCGATTCAGCCACAACCCGCAAGTATGGCGGTACCGGCCTTGGCCTTTCAATTGTGAAGCAACTGGTAACCCTGCAGAATGGAACAGTAGCAGTAAACAGCAAGATCAATTCCGGATCGGAGTTCATCGTAACCATTCCTTATAGCATTAATCATCTTACCAGCGAACAAATGGAATCAGGTAAACATGCCGTTCTTGTAAGGCGTTACAACAAGAAAGCCCGTATACTTATTGCGGAAGACAATAAGATGAACCAGATGTTGCTGAAGTACCTGTTCCAGAATTGGGAAATGAACATCACATTGGCCCACGACGGGCAGGAAGCCATTGACCTGATAGAAAAACAGGATTTCGACCTTATAATGCTGGATATTCAAATGCCGGTAGTAGACGGATACGGTGTGGTTAAATGGATACGGGAAACCAAAAAGTCAAAAGTACCCGTTGTGGCCATGACAGCACATACCATGCCTACAGAAATTGAACAATCCAAAGCAGCGGGCATGGACGATTACCTGCCCAAACCGTTGATTGAAGAAAATGTAATCAGAATCTTCAACAAGTATATACCGTTGAAAGAATCAGCGACTGATTATACCCAAAGCGATTGCAGGTACGTTTGCCTGAGCAATTTGAAAAAGCTGTTTGGAGATGACCCTGCTGTGATCCGTGAATTAATGGAACATTTCAGCAAAAACTATCCGGAAGAAATAAAAGAACTCAATACTGCATACGAAAACAGACAATTGGAAAAAGTATACACCATTGCACACAACCTGAAAACAACAGTTGGGGCACTCAATTTCAATTCCGAATTGCTCCCTACGCTTACTGCAATTGAAGCTTATAAATTCAAAGAAGCAGATTGGGATCAGATTGGGGTTGAACTGAATATACTGAACAAGAGTTTGGCAGATGTTGAAAAAGAGATTGAAGAATTACAGCAAATCATCAGGCATTAAAGCATGAAAGTAAATTCAAACGTACATTTTATTGCAGCCGAACGCTATATCTACCTGGTATGGGGTGTCGGGGCGCTGATGTTCATTTATCTGAGTCTGCCCTTCTTCAGCAGGCAATCGGGAATGTTTCTCCCCGATGTAATCCAGACAGGAGAAAGATTTTCGCTGATCAAAAAAAAATCTGAGAAACCAATTAAAGAAAAAGGGGTGAACGAAGCCTATCTGTTTGTTAACATTCGCCAGAAACATTTTCTGACCAGATTCGTTACCTATATCTCCGATGAAGAACTGGCAGCCAGAGAAGCAAAAGCAATTAGTGAACCCAATGAGAACCGATCCCTCCTGATTATACAAAAAAAAGTACCAGGCAAAAAAAGCAGTACAAAAGACGATTTCTTTATAGGCAGTGCGCCTAAAATATGATTACCATGAAAAAAACACTTACCGGCATTTTCGTATTATCTGCCTGTTTATTGCTCAGTTCCTGCTTTAGTGCTAAGAAAGCAAGAATACAGGAGCACCTGAATCAGGCAACTGTTCTGGAACAAACAGAAACGAAAACTGTGGAAGACACCAGGCAAAAAGTAGATGATCGTCTGAATTCGGAAGTAATTGATTCGGAGATAGCAGACAGTATCCGGTATAAAATCAATAAATATGCTGCCGGACTGGATTCCTTTAAAAATGCCATTCGCTTCATCAGCGACAAAATTAATACCTCCGGAGGCACTTATCGCAGAAATAAAGAAAAGATTGATTCTTCTTTCGGACTGATCGACCATTACAAAAGCGGCGTCAACTACCGCCTGCGTCGTTTTACCATGATCAATGAATCACTGGATGTAATTGTGAATCAGCAACACATGTTCGATCTTGCCGCCTTTTTCGGGCCCGGTAAATTTGAAATTCCAGACGATAAAAAAGAGGTTGCAGAAAAAACATTTTCTCCCCTGATAGATTCTCTTGTTAAATTTTACAACAAGTATGCGGATGTAGAAAGAAAAGCAACACTGGTAATCCTGGGTTATGCAGACGGAAGCGGATTTAACCTTGAATCGGATATTTTTGCTGCATTAATTGCAAAACTGAACGACAGTACTGCAACCAAAGAAAAAATGAATCAGCAATTATCCGAATGGCGGGCAATCAGCATCGGAAATTTAATGGAGTATTCGCTGGGCAAAAAGATTCCCGGTTATGCGGAAGTAAAGAACATTGATTTCCTTTTTGTGGAAAAAGGAAAAGGGGAAGAATATCCGAGCAAACTGGTAAAAGATTACAGAACAGAAGATGAACGAAGAAGAGTAGTGCTGTTATTCTGGAATATTCTTCCTAAATAACAGCACCGCTCAACGGTTATTTTATATCCTTATAAACCAGACCGTTCTTCATCACGAACTTCACTTTACCCATGCTGTTGACGTCCTTCACGGGATCGCCTTCAACCGCAATGATATCGGCAAATTTATTTTTTTCAATACTGCCCAGCTTGTCCTCTCCCAACAAGTCTGCGGCATTTAGGGTAGCAGCCTGAATGGCTTCCATCATGGGCATACCAGCTTCGGTCATATAAACAAATTCCATCCAGTTTTTTCCATGGGCGTACACGCCTGCGTCGGTACCAAATGCAATTTTTACACCCCGCTTATACGCTTTGGCGAATGTGGATTGAATATAGTTACCGATCACCAGCGCTTTTGCTCTCACGATTTCGGGGTAATAGCCCGGTTTTTTGGCGGAGTCGGCAGTTGATTTACCGGCAATAATAGTAGGCACCAGATAAGTACCTCTTTCTTTCATCAGATCCATCACTTCTTCGGACATATAAGAACCATGCTCAATGGAGTTTACTCCCCCCAGCACCGCCCGTTTCATTCCTTCCGCTCCATGCGCGTGGGCTGTTACTTTAAATCCGTAATCCTTAGCCGTTGCAACAATTGCCTTCACTTCATCTACTGTAAACTGCGCTCCACTTCCGTCTTTGGCCATACTCAACACGCCGCCTGTTGCGGTAATCTTGATGAGATCAGATCCTTCTTTATATCGCTGGCGTACAGCTTTGGCTGCATCTTCCACACCGTTCACCACACCCTCTTTCGGACCAGGATCACCCATTAAATCCTTTCTGTAGTTGTTGGTGGGATCGGCATGTCCTCCGGTAGAAGCCAGTGATTTACCTGCAGTATATACCCGGGGTCCTTTCACCCAACCTTTGTTAATGGCATTCCGTAAAGAAATGTTTACCCCACTGCCACCCAGATCACGTACGGTAGTAAATCCACCCATCAGTGTTTTTTCAGCAAATACTGCCGACTGAAAAGCATAATCTCCCGGATTCCAGGTAAATCCGTTCAGGTAGTTGGCTGGTCCGGTTTCGCTTTCCATATGCACATGCATATCGATGAGGCCGGGCATGACCGTTAGTTTCTTCAGATCAATCAGCTGCTCTCCGGCGGCGGCAGGGCTATACCCTTTCTTTACATCGGTAATAACCACACCATCCGTAATGATGGTCATTTCTTTTAAAACAGCCTGGTTTTTTACATCAATCAACTGACCACAGTGAATGACGGTCTTCTGCGCCATGCTACAAACCGATACCATGACCATACTGAACAGTAAGAGTGGTTTTTTCATATGCATTCGTTTCAGGGAAGTTAAGTGAAATTGGCGTAACCAAAAAAGCCCCGGTAAACCGGGGCTGAACAAGTACCAAACAACTACTTATCGGTTGGGTTGCGGTGTGTAGCGCAAATAAGGTTTTACCTCTTTTACCCCTTTCGGAAACTTTTTAATGGCATCCTCTGTACTAACCGCAGGAACCACAATTACATCTTCTCCTTCCTTCCAGTCTGCCGGTGTGGCTACACTGTAGTCGGCTGTAAGTTGGAGAGAATCGATTACCCGAAGTACTTCGTAGAAATTTCTTCCTGTAGAAGCCGGATAAGTAATGAACAATTTTATTTTTTTGTCGGGACCAATAATAAACAAAGAACGCACCGTAGCGGTCGCAGAGGCATTCGGATGTATCATATCGTATGCAGTAGCCACTTTCCTTTCTTCGTCTGCAATGATCGGGAAGTCTACATTTGTATTTTGTGTTTCATTGATATCACTGATCCAGCCTTCATGCTTACCAAGACTGTCTACGCTTAATGCAAGCACTTTTACATTCCGTTTGTCAAACTCCGCCTTCAACTGCGCAGTTCTGCCCAGCTCGGTAGTACAAACAGGCGTATAATCGGCCGGATGGGAAAACAATACACCCCAGCTGTTCCCCAGGTATTCATAAAAATTGATCTCTCCTTTGCTGGTTTTGGCAGTGAAATTGGGCGCATCGTCCCCTAATCTTATACTCATATCAGATGATTTAGGTGTCAAATATATAATTTCCTACCAAATAAGTAGACTATTTAAAGTAAATTTAACCTTCTCCTCCCCGTACTGTCCGGGCTTTTTTCAGGGCGGTTTTACCAAACTTGCTTTTAACGGCATCAATGGCTTTGTACAATTCATCCCGCTTACCATTGTCCTGAAAGAGGCTGCCTTGCAATACGTGACCGGTGAGATCCGACAGCCGCACGCCCAGCAGTCGAACCGGCTGCCCCTTCCGGTACAACTGGTGAAACAAATCAATGGCCACGGGTATCAATTCATCATCGCGCATGGTATAATCAATCGTAGTTTGCCGGGAAGTGGTTTCAAAATCGGGATAGCGGATCTTAACTGCTATACAACCAGCCAGTTTTTTGTCCTGCCGCAATTCATAGGCTACTTTTTCGGTCATCCGTACCAGTTCACTTAGTAAAAAAGCTTCATCGTTTTTGTTCTCTTCAAACGTATTTTCGGTGGAAATGGATTTGGATTCATGATAAGGGTGTACTGCACTTTCGTAAATGCCCTGTGATTTTTTCCAGAGCTCCGGTCCATACTTTCCCAACTTTTTCTCCAGCACCGATACCGGGGTTTCACTGAGTTGCTGGATGGTATAAATGCCCATCTCCTGCAACTTTTTATAAGTGTGCTCACCAACACCGGAAAACTTATTCACCGGCAATGGCGCCAGAAAATCCTTTTCCATACCCGGTTTCACAAAAAGATATCCATTGGGTTTGGCTTCGTCTGTGGCAATCTTGGCAATCATTTTATTGGTGGCCAGTCCAAAAGAAATGGGCAATTGTGTCTGTTCCATGATTTCCTTTCGCAGGGCAATGGTCCATTCAAAAGGATCAAAATATTTGTCCATTCCGGTCAGGTCTATATAAAACTCATCGATAGACGCCTTCTCGAACAGGGGCGCTTTGGCAGCAATGATGTCTGTTACCCAATGGGAATAGCGGCTGTACTCGCCATGGGTACTTTTCACGATCAGGGCCTGCGGACAAAGCTTCATGGCCGTTTTCATGGGCATGGCACTTCGTACCCCAAACTTTCTGGCCTCATAACTGCAAGTGGTTACCACCCCCCTGTCTTTGGAACCGCCTACAATAACTGGCTTTCCTTTAAGAGATGGATCATGCAGCATCTCCACACTTACAAAAAAAGAGTCCAGATCCAAATGGGCTATATATCGCTGCGGCGCATTCATAAACAGTGGAAAGGTAGAAAGATTCCTGCATTGGGTAGCCTGCAGGTATCACCCATTTATGTGACCGGTATTAATCAGATTCATCGGTAGTTTTGTTTTTAATTGAAACGCATGAAATTATTTTTATCTGTCTTTGCATTGTTGCTGCAAACCGTGATTACGGCCCAGAGCCCCGTTGTATATGCGAAGGAACCGGTACCCGGCTTTGCTCACCAGCGCATTTCCGTGAAAGAAATGCAACTGGATATCATTTTCTGGCAGCAAATCATGGAAGAGTCGCATGTGAACCTCTATCATTCCATCAGCAAAGATTCACTTGAGTTACTCAGCGCCAGCCTGCTGGCAAAATATAAAGACAGCTTAACACATACGGAAGCAGTATTACTCATTGGCACACTGGCAGCTGCGCTGAACGAAGGACATATTGGTTTGCCTTCCAGCAAAATTTCCGACAGCAGTTACAACAATGCCATCCGTTTTCCCTATCTGCTCAAGCAGGTTTCCGACGGAGCCTGGGTTGTTGACCGGGAGATCAGTTACCATCCCCAACTGGAGCAGGATTCCAGAATTATAGAAGTGAATGGCATTCCGGTAGGCCAGCTGAACAAACGCTTCCGCAAGTATTTTGGGGGGATGGAAAGCTGGAGAAATCAACAGATTGGCAGCTATGTACGTAAGCTGATTTTCCTTGAGGGTATACAGGCGCCTTTTCAGATAAAAGCCATTCAACCCAACAACAAGACTGTCCGTTTACAAGTATCCGGATTCAATAAGGAAGTAGCCGACAGCATGAATAAAATTCTGGCTGCAGGCACCAGAAACGCCGAACCATACACCTACCGTTTACTGTCCGAAGGTATTGCCTGCATTAATTACAGGCAGATGGTCAATCCGGCCTCCAACCCTTTTGATTCCTTTCTGAACAAAAGTTTCAGGGATATACAACTGCACCAGGCCAGGGGGTTGATCATTGACCTTCGCGAAAATGGCGGCGGTAATTCGAAAATGGGAGAATTGTTGCTGAATTATTTCAACACCAAACCTTACCGGCTTTCTTCGGGCATGAAGTGGAAAGTGAGTACCCACTATAAAAAGTTTATAGAGCTGATGAAAGAAAGATACGATGGCGGTACTGCTGCTTTTTATCTCGCATTAAAAAATGGCGATGTACAATCTTTTGATCAGATTGAACTGAAAAAAAGCAACCCTGCACCCTACCGCTTTAACGGTCCTGTGGTAGTGCTCACCGGCCCCAATACATTTTCGAGCGCCAATATGCTGGCCGATGGCATTAAATCCTATCGGCTGGCAACCGTCATTGGCGAACCCACCGGTGAGCCCGGAAATGATTTTGGAGAAATGTTTCAATTTATGCTTCCGCGTACACAGATCATTGCGAGAGCTTCCAGTAAAATGTTTCAACGGGCAGACGGAGATGTAAAAAATTTCCAGCCCATCCTGCCGGATATTCTGGTACGTCCGGTAGCGGGTAAAGATGCTGTTATGGAAGCGGCTGTTCGTTTTCTTCAGGAACGGTAAATATCCAGCAGACCATCGGGAAGTGTTACATATACTTTCTTTCCGGGATGATCTATTTCGTCGAGGGTTTCTGCATGCAGGGGAATCAGGGCCTCATTTCCGCTGAGCGTTACCCGGAGCAATACCTGGTGGGGTTGTTCAATCACTTCCTCAATAGGTCCCAGGTTTTCTTCTTCATCGGTGATCAGTTCATATCCCAGCAGCGAAATGGGCGCATTCTTTCCGGCCAGCTTTCTGAAATCTGCATCTTCCAGCCAAACCTGCCGGGTATTTAAACGGGAGGCGGCCTCTTTGGTATCAACACCTTCCAGTTTTACATAAATTTCCTCATGATCCTTTGCCTTGGAAGCTGTTATAAAATAGGGCAGGTAGGATCCCTTGACCTCTTCTACAAACAAAGCTTTTACGCCAGTCAGGCTGGTTTTTTTACCGAGTGAGTGTTTCAGGATTACCTCCCCCTTTAAACCAAAAGCAGCCACAATTTTTCCGATATTGATATAGTCGTTCATCGGGTGCAATTTAATAAGCATCTGTTGCATTATTGCACAGACAAAAAAAAGGGTCCGGATAATCCGGACCCTCTCAGCTATCTGTTTAGGCAGAGATGTTACTTATGCTTCTGCAGTACCTTCTTCAGTACTTGCTACAGCTTCAGCTGGTGCCTCTTCTTTCACTTCTACTTTCTTCACAACAGGAACGTATGCTTTCTTAGCACGCTGTTTGCTCTTGTGCTCTTCGTTTCTGCGTGTGATGTTGGCTTCATGCTCATTGTGCCATTCCTGGAACTTGGTCATTGCAGCTGCATCATCAAACAGACCCAATTTAACACCACGTAACAGGTGTTTCAGGTACAATACGCCTTTGAATGAAAGGATTCTGCGAACGGTGTCCGTAGGTTGAGCACCCTTGTTCAGCCAATCCAGTGCTTTCTGACGATCCAACTGGATGGTTGCAGGAACCGTTAATGGGTTGTAAGTTCCGATCTTTTGAATGAACTTACCATCTCTTGGTGCACGACCATCAGCTACTACGATAAAGTAGAATGGTCTTTTTTTACTCCCGTGTCTCTGGAGTCTCATTTTTACTGCCATAAATAGAAATTTATAAGGCGTGATTAAATTGGTTAATGGTGCCGGTTGAAACCAGCAGCGCGAAAGTAACAGATTTGGATTTAAATTCCAAAGGCGATTCCTTTTGCGAGTATTATCACTATGTTAAAACAACTTACATATAAAAATATCCGAACATGTATTACCGCCGCATTCCTGGTAATCTGCCGCCCATGGGCATATTGTTCATCATCTTCATCATCTGTTTCATCTGTTCGAACTGCTTCATAAAGGCATTCACTTCCTGAATATCTTTTCCGCTTCCTTTGGCAATCCGGAGCTTTCTGCTCTGCGTCAGTGAATCCGGGTTGGCCCTTTCGAAAGGAGTCATGGAACTGATCATGGCCTCAATTCCCTTGAAGGCATCGTCTTTGATGTCGATGTCCTTTACCGCTTTACCAACACCGGGAATCATGCCCATCAGGTCTTTCAGGTTACCCATTTTTTTGATCTGCTGCAACTGGTCCATGAAATCCTGGAAATCAAACTGATTCTTCCGGATCTTCTTCTCCAGTTTCTTTGCTTCGGTTTCATTAAACTGAGCCTGGGCCTTTTCTACCAGCGAAGTAATGTCTCCCATACCCAGGATCCTTTGTGCCATCCGCTCAGGATAAAATACATCCAGGGTATCCAATTTTTCGCCGCTGCTTACAAATTTGATGGGCTTATCTACTGTATACTTGATGGAAAGCGCCGCACCACCACGGGTATCTCCATCCAGCTTGGTCAGCACCACGCCGGTGAAATTCAAACGGTCGTTGAACGCTTTTGCCGTATTCACTGCATCCTGACCCGTCATGGAATCCACTACAAACAGAATTTCTGCAGGGCTCACGGCTGCTTTGATATTGGCCACTTCGGTCATCATCGCTTCGTCGATGGCCAAACGGCCCGCAGTATCGATGATCACTACATTCTTATTAGTAGCCTTGGCTTCCTTGATTGCATTTTGCGCAATAGAAACCGCATCTTTATTTTCGCGTTCGCTGTAAATGCTTACCCCAATCTGCTCTGCCAGTACCGTCAGCTGATCAATCGCAGCCGGACGATAGATATCCGCTGCCACCACCAGAGGGGATTTTCCTTTTTTGGTTTTCAGGTAATTGGCCAGCTTGCCGGTAAATGTGGTTTTACCACTACCCTGCAAACCTGCAATCAGAATAACAGCCGGATTGCCGCTGGTGTTGAACTCAGCTTCTTTTCCGCCCATCAGCAGGGTAAGTTCATCCTGTACAATCTTGGTCATCAGCTGACCCGGACTGATCGAATTGATTACTTTTTCACCAACAGCCTTTTCCTTTACCTTCTCCGTAAATTCCTTTGCAATTTTAAAATTGACGTCGGCATCCAGTAACGCCCTGCGAATATCTTTTACCGTATTGGCAATATTCAATTCATTGATCCGCGCTTCCCCTTTGAGGTTCTTAAACGCGGATTCCAGTTTTTCCGATAAACTTTGAAACATAATGAAACTCTCCCTTGCTTAATTAAAGAGGTGCAAATATACTATACTGGCTATAATATCTGCATGGTTCGTTAGCCCAGGTATACGCGGAGATAATTGCTGCGTTTGGCTGAACGAAGTTTGGTGATCGCCTTGTCTTTAATTTGCCGGACCCGCTCCCGTGTTAAATTGAACCTTACGCCAATATCTTCCAGGCTCAGCGCATGATCTACGCCGATTCCAAAAAAATAACACAGTACGGCTTTTTGCCTGTCTGTCAGCGACTGCAGGCAGCTTTCCAGCTCCTTTTGCAGGGATTCATGATACACCAGCCGCTCATCTGTGGGCACTGCATGCGGATTTTCCATCAAATCCATGATGGTACCGCCTTCTCCATCCATCAGGGGGGTATCCATGCTTACATGACGGAATCCGGCATTCATGGTAGCGCTTATTTCCTCCGGAGGCAGATCCAGCAACTCTGCCAGCTCTTCTGTACTGGGCTCCCGTTCAAATTCCTGCTCCAGTTGCTGATAAGCCCTGCTGATCCGGTTGGTGAGCCCAACTTTATTCAGCGGCAGGCGTACAATTCTGCTTTGCTCGGCCAATGATTGAAGGATGCTTTGGCGAATCCACCATACTGCATAGGAAATGAATTTGAATCCCTTTGTTTCATCAAACCTAAGTGCGGCTTTAATCAGGCCGAGATTCCCTTCATTGATCAGGTCCGAAAGAGTAAGCCCCTGATTCTGGTATTGCTTGGCCACTGAAACCACAAACCGTAAATTGGATTTAACCAGCCGATCCAGAGCTTTCTGGTCGCCATTCCGGATCTGAACAGCCAGCCTCACTTCTTCGTCGGGTTGTATCAGATCTACCTTCCCGATTTCCTGTAAATATTTCTCCAGACTCTGAGACTCTCTGTTGGTGATGGATTTCGTTATTTTGAGTTGTCGCATACTCATCATAAACAGTTTTAAAGGGCAGATTGGGTGTATTGAATTTACCTCTTTTGAAAGTGCTTGCAAAAAAAACGTACAATTGAATGACTAACAGTGCATTAAGTGGTATTGATCCGGGTAAAAAACTGGGCAACTGATTAAAAAATAGCGATTTTTTGATAAAACATTTGGGGGATAGGTATTATTTAATATTATTGCACGGATACCATCGTAGGTTAAAGAAAATTGAATGAGTAAAAAGCAGTTATTTACGTTAGAATTTCCGGTTAGATGTTCTCCCGTTATTTTATATGAGTTTTTGGCAACGCCAGCTGGTTTACAGGAATGGTTCGCCGATAAAGTGGATGAATGGGAAAATGTGTTCAGTTTCTCCTGGAACGGAGGCGTGCCCGATAAGGCAGAAGTAGTAGACATGGAAGAAAACAAATTCATCCGTTTCCACTGGCTGCACAGCGACAAGAACGAGTACTTCGAATTCAGAATCGAAAAAACAGAGATTTCCAACCAAACCATCCTGGTGATCAAGGATTTCGCTGAAAAGAGCGACATCAAAGACCAAAGCCAGTTGTGGGACTATCAGGTAAAGGAACTCTTCCACCGTCTCGGTGCCTGATCCGTTTAATACTCCGTTAACATGGCCAGTAACCGGTTAAAATGCCTGATCATAAACTGATCTATATCATCCCATTCCTGCAGTGGGATTTTTTTTGCCAGTTTCAGGAAGGGAAGCTCCAGAACAGATGATCCGTTCCAGTCGGTCATGGGCACATAATTGTCTTTCTCAAAATGATGCTGCCAGGGATCGGCTCCCACACCAATATACCAGTCGCGGGTTTCGGGCGCATATTTTCCAAAAAGCTGAAAAAAATGATCAATGGAAGGGCCATATGCTGCCAGGTACTTTCCTTTCAATACCAACTGTATACTGCAGTGGTTGCCCCACCAGAAAAAACTACGGATGGCTATAATATCCTGCTGGGTAAAAACCCTCGGATAATCCAGCATAACATAAGGAAGCGACTGGTATTGCTCGCCTCTGGATATTTTAGGCTCCAGGCTAAACACCCCCGATTGGGCAAAACCGGGATATTTTCCGGCATCGCTCCGGTAGGTATTGCCAATTTCCCCAAAAAGGTCGGTAACATTCTGAATAATCCTGTTCTTTGTTAAAATCCAGTCTGCATTGTTCACCAACTCCAGTTCCTTTGGTGAAAGTGTTACTTTTGCTGCACTCATAACAACAATATTAAGACAGGTTAAGTGATAAAAAAACTGGACATACTGATTATCCGCTCTTTTGTGGGTCCTTTTATAGCTGCATTCCTGATCTCCATCTTTGTACTGACCATGCAGTTTTTCTGGTTGTACATAGACGATCTGGTGGGTAAGGGCCTGGATTTACTGACTGTTTTAAAACTGGTGGGGCTGGTGACCTTGTTTTGGGTGCCTACAGCGCTTCCGCTGGCATTGTTGTTTTCTTCGATCATGACGTTCGGGAACCTGGGTGAATCCTTTGAGCTGGTAGCCATTAAAGCGGCCGGCATTCCCCTGTTGCGATTCATGCGTCCGTTGCTCATCATTACCCTGTTCATCTGCGGGTTGGCCTTTCTGTTTGCCAACAACATCATTCCGGTAACCCAGCTCAAACTCAGTGCACTGAAGTACGACATCATTGTATCAAAACCTTCCATCGATATCAAGGAAGGTGTTTTTTACGACAAGATTGATGGCTACGTTATAAAACTGGGTAAGAAAGAAAAGAACGACAGTGTGATCCACGATGTGGTTCTTTTCGAAAAAGGTTACAGCCTGCAAGACAATATCCTGATTGCAGAGAGCGGAGTTATGCGGGTTACCAAAGACAAGCGATTCCTGGAGTTTATTCTGAAAAATGGCTGGCGCTACGAAGAAAAAGGCCAGCGGGTGGTTACCAATACACAGTTCACCCGAATGGGCTTTAAAGAGTACAAGAAAATATTCGACCTCAAGAGCTTCCAGATGAACAAAACGGGAGACAGCGCTTTTTATGACCCGAAAATGCTCAGCATTCGTCAGTTGAACGATGCAATTGATTCTTTGAAGCATGTAGATACTTTTTATGCCAAACGGGCTGCAAAGGAAGTTTCACCCTATCTCCGGTTTGCCCGGTATACCGATACCGGGTGGAAGTTGCCTGCCAAACAACCACTGCCTGTTGTAAAAACCGCGAAGCTGATTCCGGACAGTTTAAAGGCAAGCATAGCCGATGCGGCAGCCAACCAAATGGCTACTATCCGGGGTACGGTAGATATGATGTCGAGGGATTTTGACGAAAAGGCCGAATCGCTCCGCATGCACGAAATAGAATGGCACAGAAAGTTTACGCTGTCCGTTGCCTGTCTGGTGCTCTTTCTGATCGGAGCACCGCTGGGTTCCATTATCCGGAAAGGCGGATTGGGAACTCCATTGGTGTTTGCCATTATCTTCTTTGTTGTTTTTCACCTCTTCAACACATTCGGAGAAAAATTTGTGAAATCCGGGCAGGCCAGTGCCATCAACGGCATGTGGTTGTCTACCTATTTGCTCATTCCCATCGGAGCATTCCTGATCTACAAAGCCATGCATGATTCACAGTTGTTTAACCAGGAATTCTACTACAGAACCTTTAAACAGGTGCGTGCATTTTTTGCTAACTTTAAAACAAAAAAAAAACATGAAACAACATAACAGCAGAAGGGCCTTTATCAAAACAACCGGCAAAGCCGGTTTGGCTGCAGGCCTTGGATTATCCATGATGCCTTCCTTTGGTTTTGCATCCGGCAACAATCCGGCCGGTGGAGGATATACCCAACAGGCGCTTCCTTACGGTTTCTCCGCGTTGGAACCTGTTATTGATGCATTGACCATGGAAATTCACTATACCAAACATGCAGCGGCTTACACCAAGAACCTGGGAGAAGCCTGCGTAGCAGAAAAAGTAAACACCAACGAAGTTTCTCTGGAAGCTTTATTAGGCAATATTTCCAGGTACTCTGCCAAAATGAGGAATAACGGAGGCGGGCATTATAACCACGAATTATTCTGGCAGTGTATGAAAGGAGGCGCTTCCTCTAAACCAACCGGTAAACTGGCAGCAGCCATAGACCGTTCATTCGGATCTTTTGAAGCCTTCAAAACACAATTCACCGATGCTGGTAAAAACAGATTCGGAAGCGGTTGGGCCTGGCTGGTGATCACCCCCGACCAGCAACTGGCCGTAGGTTCTACCCCCAACCAGGATAATCCCCTGATGGACCTCAGCCCGTTGAAGGGGAAGCCGCTGCTGGCGCTGGATGTATGGGAGCATGCCTACTATTTAAAATACCAGAACAAACGCCCCGACTACATCAACAACTGGTGGAACGTGGTCAATTGGGAATTTGTACAATCAAGATTTGATATATGAAAGTAACTACTACCTGGAAGGAAGCCCTGGCTTTTGACTGTACCGCCGACAGCGGACATACGGTAAGAATGGATACCACCAAAGAGGGTGGCGGGCTGGACAGTGGCATGAGTCCTAAGAAAATGTTGTTGGGATCTTTGTGCGGTTGCAGTGGAATGGATGTGGCGGATATCCTTACCAAGATGAAAGTAAATTTCAGTAAACTGGAAATTACCGCAGAAGCAGAACAGACAGATGAACATCCTAAGGTTTTCAAAAGCATCGATCTGGTATACAGTTGCGATGTAGCTCCGGAAGACCACGACAAGCTGACCCGTGCTGTGAATCTCTCTATGGAAAAGTATTGCGGCATCTCTGCGATGCTGGCCAAACACTGCCCCATCAACTTCACCACCAGGCTGATCAGTAAGTAAAAAAAATGTATGACCAATAAGCCACTGCAGAACTACCGGGTGCAGAAATGGATCACCGTCTTAAGCCTGGTGCTCTTTGTAGTGAAGATTACCGCTTATTATCTCACATCCTCGCTGGCCATCTTGTCTGATGCGCTGGAAAGTATTGTGAACATTATTGCCGGATTCATTGGTCTGTACAGTTTATATGTAGCTGCAAAACCCAGAGATCAGGATCATCCCTACGGACATGGCAAGGCCGAATTCATTTCGGCAGCAGCGGAAGGCAGCCTCGTGATTGCAGCGGGCATCATGATCATTTACGAAACAGTAATGAACCTGCTGGATCAAACGAAGGTTAAACAACTCGATCAGGGTATCTGGCTCATCGCCATTACCGCGGTCATCAATTATCTCGCAGGCGCTTATTGCATTAAAGTAGGCAGAAAAAACAAATCACTGGCACTGGAATCCAGCGGCCGGCATTTACAAATAGATACCTACTCCACGATAGGTGTTCTGGCCGGTATTACCCTGATTTATTTCACCGGAATGTTGTGGCTGGATCAGGCGATTGCGATAGCCATGAGCATCTGGATCATGTACAACGGATATACCATCCTCCGCAGATCCCTGGCAGGAATTATGGATGAAGCCGATATGGAATTGCTCAACCGGTTCATTACCGAACTGGACCGGAATAAGAAATCAACATGGATCGACCTGCACAATCTCCGGGTAATTAAATACGGGGAGTTGCTGCATATAGACTGCCACCTTACCCTGCCCTGGTACCTGAACCTCCATGAAGCACACCAGGAAATAGATGATTTGTCTGACCTGATTAAAAACCGGTTCGGAGATTCCATTGAGCTGTTTGTACATACAGATGGCTGTCTGGAGTTCAGTTGTGCTATTTGCACCAAAACAGATTGTACGCAGCGGATGCATCCTTTCGAAACCCGGCTCCACTGGACCATGGACAATATTGTTTCGAATAAGAAACACAGAATCCTGCACAGTACATAACTTTATTAATACCTTGCAGTTTGCATTATATCATCATACTATAAATTAAATAAGATGAAAGTTTGGAAAGAGTATCAGGAGCAGCACAAAGACCGTTTTCTGGAAGAATTACTGGATTTGCTCCGCATACCAAGTATCAGTGCGAGGAGTGAGCATAAAAAAGATATGGAACACTGTGCCGAAGTGGTGAAAGCCCGTTTGATGGAAGCTGGTGCAGACAAAGTAACCATCTATCCTACCGAAGGTCATCCGATTGTATATGCCGAAAAAATAACTGATCCGGCTAAACCTACCGTACTGGTGTATGGCCATTACGACGTGCAGCCTGCAGATCCGATCGAATTATGGAACAGTGGTCCGTTTGAGCCCGTGATCAAAGACGGAAAAATATTTGCCCGCGGCTCTGCAGACGATAAGGGACAGTTTTATATGCATGTGAAGGCTTTGGAAACTTTTACCAAAACCAATTCACTGCCTACCAACATCAAATTCCTGATAGAAGGAGAAGAAGAAATCGGCAGCCCCAACCTGGCTACATTCGTAAAGAACAACAAAACGCTTTTGAAAGCAGATGTAATCCTGATCAGTGATACCTCCATGATCAGCATGAATACACCTTCCATTGATATCGGCGTACGCGGTCTGAGTTATATTGAAGTGGAAGTTACCGGACCAAACAGAGACCTGCACAGTGGTGTGTATGGAGGAGCAGTTGCGAATCCTATTACCATCCTGTCTAAAATGATTGCTTCCTGCCACGACGAAAACAATCATATTACCATCCCCGGTTTCTACGATGATGTGGTAGAATCCACTCCTGAGGAAAGAGCCAAAATGGCGCTGGCTCCTTTCGACGAAAAGGAATTCAAAACAGACCTTGGCATTCAGGCTTTATGGGGCGAAAAAGGATACACCACCAACGAGAGAACCGGTATTCGTCCTACACTGGAAATCAATGGTATCTGGGGTGGTTATACCGGCGAGGGTTCTAAAACCGTATTACCGTCCAAAGCAACTGCAAAAATCTCTGCAAGGCTGGTTCCCAATCAGTCTGCAACAGCCATCACAGAAAAATTATTACACTACTTTAAATCGATTGCACCGGAAGGCGTTACAGTGAATGTACAGGAGCACCATGGTGGTGAACCGTATATGACACCGATCGATTCGGTTGCCTATAAAGCTGCGGCAAAAGCAGTGGAAACTACTTTTGGCAAAGAGCCTATTCCGGTAAGAGGCGGAGGAAGTATTCCAATTTGTTCCTTGTTCGAGAAAGAGCTTGGACTGAAAATTGTATTCCTCGGATTTGGTCTCGACAGCGATAACCTGCACAGTCCTAATGAAAAGTATGAACTGGTGAATTTTTACAAGGGCATCGAAACCATTCCGTATTTCCACCAGTACTTTGCAGAAATGAACGCATAGCATGGCTGTTGAAAAAGAAAAATTGCGGATCGATAAATATCTCTGGGCCATTCGTTTATTCAAAACGAGAAGCCAGGCAGGAGATGCCTGCAGCAAGGGCAGGGTAAAACTGAACGGAGATACGGTGAAAGCCTCCCGTATTGTGGGCATCGGAGATGAGTACGAAGTAAAGACCGAGGCAAAAAAATGGGTAATAAAAGTTACGGGATTACTGCACACCAGGGTGCAGTATCCCGAAGCTATAAAGCATTATATAGACGTTACCCCCGCGGAAGAACTGGACCGGATTAAGTATGAAGCTTCCAGTTTCCACACGGGTAAACGTTTAAGCAAAGTGGGCCGACCTACCAAAAAAGAGCGCAGAGACCTGGGTGAATTCATGGATTAATTTGGAGCTATGAGCATGACCATTGATATCATTACTGTTGTACCGGAGTTACTGGAGGGCCCTTTCAGCCACAGCATTCTGAAGCGTGCCCGGAACAAGGGATTGCTTTCGGTGAAAACACATAACCTCCGTAAATGGGCTATTAATAAACATGCGCAGGTAGACGACTATCCTTACGGCGGAGGAGCAGGCATGGTACTCATGTGTGAACCGCTGGCAAATGCCATTGAAGAACTACAACAGGAAAAAAAGTTTGATGAAATCATTTACATGACTCCCGATGGCCATCGCTTTGATCAGCAAACCGCCAACCAGCTTTCGCTGAAAGGCAACCTCCTGATTATCTGCGGGCATTACAAAGGAATTGATGAACGCATCCGTCAGCGATTTGTAACCATGGAAATTTCCATTGGAGATTATGTACTCAGCGGCGGGGAACTGGCTGCAGCGGTTGTAGTGGATACTATCGGTCGTTTAATTCCGGGGGTATTGAGTGATGAAACCTCTGCCCTTTTCGATTCATTTCAGGATAACCTGCTCGCCCCACCTGTATATACAAGACCGGCCAGTTTCAGGGGCGATTCCGTACCCGAGATTCTGCTACAGGGAGACCCCAAAAAAGTAGAAGAATGGCGGTACG
Source organism: Sediminibacterium sp. (assembly GCA_028687975.1). Lineage (GTDB taxonomy): Bacteria > Bacteroidota > Bacteroidia > Chitinophagales > Chitinophagaceae > Sediminibacterium. Next base: position 21,182 of record JAQTZD010000006.1, on the reverse strand, counting down.
AGCAATCGTTGGAACGGACCAGAACCCGACGACCCGACCTGCTGAGAGGAGAATAGCATTCTGTTCCAACAAGGGAAATTTTTTGCGTTTATCCGTTGCTGCCGCCATTTGGCTAATTTTTAAGGGAAAATTCCCGATTTCCGCTCAATTTCATGGTATTATCAGCACCTGTAACTGCCATTAATAATTCATGAGAATTCCTTTCCTCTTCATTGCCATTTCATTCAGCTGTTTCCTGCGTGCCCAGTTACGCAATGGAGAAGCTTTTCAAAAAGATTACCAGATACATATATCCAGAACCAATGTTCCGGTAAAAGTGGATGGAATACTGGACGAACCCATCTGGTCGAACGCACAAATGGTTACTTCTTTTTGGCAAAAATTTCCCGACGACAAAAACAAAGCCACACGCAAAACCGAAGTCAGAACTGCCTACGACAATAAGTTCCTCTATATCGCTTACACAGCTTATGATACAGGCAAGGCATTTATACAAAGTCTGAAAAGAGATTTCGGACACGATGGCAACGACTGCGTAGCAGTGATCATTGACCCGATGAATACAAGAAACAATGGCTTTTTCTTTATTGTGAATGCATTCAACGCGCAGAGTGAAGATCAGCTCAGTTCTACTGGAAATGGCCTGAACTTCAGCTGGGACCAGACCTGGTATTCCGGCACCAAAAGATACGACGACAAATGGACCGCAGAAATTGCCATCCCATTCAAAACACTCCGGTATGCTTCCGGGAAAAAAACATGGGGCATCAATTTTTTACGGGTAGATACCAAAACCAATGAGTATGCCGTATGGACCAATTTGCCCGTCAATTTCCCCTCCTACGATCTGGGATATACGGGTGCACTGGTTTGGGATGATGCGCCTCCGAAGCCGGGAGGCAACACGGTGCTGGTTCCTTTTGTTACAACAGAGCTTGAACAGGACAACGAGGGAGACGGAAAAGTAAAAGCCAGCCCCGATGCGGGCTTTGATGCAAAAATAGGACTGACCTCTTCCCTCAATCTCGACCTAACCATGAACCCGGACTTTTCTCAAATTGAAGTGGACCGGCAGGTAACCAATTTATCGCGGTTCAATATTTTCTTTCCGGAAAGAAGAACCTTTTTTCTGGAAAACGCAGACCTGTTTTCCGGGTATGGCATAGATCCGATCAGGCCTTTTTATTCAAGAAGAATCGGTTTAGATGCCAATGGTAACAGGATTCCGATTTTATTCGGAGCCCGGGTTACCGGGAATATAGCCAAGAAAACCAGGCTGGGATTCATGAATATGCAAACCGGGCGCAAAGGAGATTATGCACCAGAAAATTTTACTGCACTATCTGTTGATCAGCGGGTATTTAAACGTTCAGTATTAAAAGGGTATGTACTGAACAGGCAGAGCTTTATGACCGATGCAGAGAAAGCCCAAAATCCATTGAACGAATTCGGGCGGAATGCCGGCATGGAATTCAACTATTCCGATCTGGAAGGCAAATGGGGTGCATGGGCTACGTACCACCATTCCATCAAACCGGGCATTACCAAAGACAATCAGTATTACAATGTAGGTACACAATACAATTCCAGGAATTTTGGATTTTTGCTCGACTTGGGCAAACTGGGGACCAACTACTACACCGATATGGGATTTGTGGAGCGGATAGAGAACTATGATGCAGCAAGGGATACCATTATAAGGGTGGGATTCAAACATATTTACAGCCAGTTCTCCTACAAGATCATTCCACAGAAAGGATCGGTGGCCGGTTACCAGTTTGAGGCAGAAAACTATCTTGTGTTCAACCCGAACAACAGTTTCAACGAAAGAAACACTACCCTTAATTTCAATACGCAATTCAGAAGCACCAGAAACATCAGCATTACCGCGGCCAACAACGAAGTGCAACTGTTGTATCCCATTTCATTCACCGGAAAAACACCACTTCCTGTTGGGAACTACCAGTATAACAACATCGATTTCGGATACAGATCCGATTTCAGAAAACAATGGAGCATTTCTTTGAATGGCGGATACGGCAGTTTTTACAACGGAACCAACAAAAGTATCAGCACCGGTTTCACTTTAAGAAAATTGCCCAACACAACACTTAACCTGAACTTTCAGTACAACAGGCTGGAATTCCCCGGCAGCTATGGTTCCACGGAGTTGTTCCTGATTGCACAACGTACAGAAATCAATTTCTCTACGAAATTGTTCTGGACTACTTTTTTCCAGTACAACACACAACGGAACAACATCAACATCAACAGCCGACTGCAATATCGTTTCAAGCCAATGAGCGATTTATTCCTTGTTTATACAGACAACTACTTTACCGACCCGTTGTTCAGAAGCAGGAACAGGGCCCTGGTATTCAAGCTCAATTACTGGTTGAATTTATAAACAGAAGCCCCATGCAAATGCATGGGGCTTCTGTTATTGTATCCGTTTTCCAGTATTTATTTTATACCAATTACCGGAATCTTTTTTTCGTTGATCAGCTGATTCAGCTGTTTCAGATCCACATCAAGAATCTGTTTCAGTTTAGCCAATTGTACATCGGCCTGTCCACCCAACTCTGCAAAGGCTTCTTTCGCCTGTTTGCTTGGAGGGTTTTGTCCGCTCGATGCTATACCATACAAACCGGAAATCTTATCATTCAGCCGGATAGGGAAATTCAACACATCCTGTCCGCTCTTCGACTTGGTCTGATACAATGCCTCTTCAACAGCAGTAAGTTGTTTGGCAATGGTATCGGTCAGTTGCTTCAGGTCTTTATTGGCTTTGGCATCTATTCTGGCAGTCAGCTCTTTGATCTGATTCCGTACAGTTCTGATGCTTCCGATTCCTTTTTGAATTTCGCTGAACTTATCCCTTATCTGCAACAGGAATTCTACCTGTGCATCATAATCTGTTTCCGAAAGCTGGTAAACAGGATTGGGTTTAATTACAAATGATACATCTACAGAATCGTTGTTGTAACGGAAACGCGCACTGTATTTTCCGGGAGCAGCCTTTGTTCGACCAATGCTTCCATTCCATAAAATCATTCCGTCCGCTCCTTCCGAAGGAGGATAGTTCATATCCCATGCAAACTGATTGAGTCCTTCGGAGAAGTCCAGTTTATCGGAAGGGTCTTTTGCAGCAGGGCTGAATGTTCTGATTGCTTTTCCTTTTTTATCAAAAACAGTAACAGATACTTTGGAACTGTCGGTTACATTCTTCAGATAATAATTGATCACAGTTCCCGGAAGCGGGTTGGCACCTGTATTGGGTTCAGCTGCAGCTGCACCTCTTCTTCTGCGACCACCGCCGCCTTCAAGTCTGTAAGCATCATCTGCAGGAAACACATGCAGGTTCTTTCCGGCGAGCGATACATCTTTGTGCTGAACAACGGTAAGGTCGTCCAGAATCCAGATACCCCTTCCCTGGGTTACTACTACAAGGTCATTGTTTTTAATGGTCATATCGGTGATAGGCACAACCGGCATATTCAACTGAAAAGATTTCCAGTTGGCGCCGCCGTCGTAACTGATGTACATACCAAACTCTGTACCTGCATACAATAAACCCGGACGCTTCTGGTCGGCACGCATGGCGCGGGTGAAATGCATGGGGTTGATTCCGTTGGTAATTTTGGTCCATGTTTTACCGTAATCTTCTGTTTTAAAAATATACGGAGTATAATCGTCGGACTTATATTTGGTTCCCACAAAATAGGCAGTGCCTTTTTTAAACGGATCTGTTTCTACTGTATTCCACATCATCCATTTTCCAGCTTCGGCCGGGGTTACATTTTCCCATTTTTTACCGCCGTCTCTGCTTACATGAATCAGTCCGTCGTCGCTTCCTGTCCACAGCAGGTCCTTCTCCAGAGCAGACTCAGTTGCAGTGAAAATGGTGGAATAGTATTCTACAGAAGTATTGTCTTGTGTAATAGGGCCACCACTGGAAGCCTGCTTGCTCTTGTCGTTGGTGGTCAGATCCGGACTGAGTGTTTGCCAGCTCTGTCCTTCATTTTCTGTAGCAAACAGGTGGTTACCCCCTGCATATAACTTACGTGGATTGTGCGGAGAAAAGAAGATCGGGAAATTCCACTGAAAACGGTATTTCTGTACGTCGGCTCCGGCTCCCATCGGGTTATCGGGCCAAACATTGATGGCACGGTTCTCTCCGGTACGGTGATCCAGCCGGGCGAGAAATCCGCCATAGTTTCCTCCGTATACAATATCGCTGTTCAGCGGATCTGCAATAACATAGCCGCTCTCGAATCCGGCTGTTACTTCCCAGTCTCTTTCTGTAATGCCGGAACCGGATGTTCTGCTTTTGATGCGAATGGTAGAATTATCCTGCTGTGCAGTCAGAATTCTGTAGGGCACGGAATTATCTGTGGATACGCGATAGAACTGACCTGTAGGTTGGTTCATCATCGTACTCCAATGACTACCTGCATCAAAACTAACCTGTGCGCCACCATCATCGGCTATGATCATCCGGTTTCCATCTTCCGGATCAATCCATAAATCGTGGTGATCTCCATGTGGAGTGTTAATAGCCTGGAAGGTTCTGCCGCCATCTCTGCTTCGCATGAACTCAACGTTCAGGCAGTATACCAGGTTTTCATTTTTAGGATCTACAAATACCTTGCTGTAATACCAGGCACGCTGGCGGATATTGTTGTCGTTGCTGGTCAGCGTCCAGGTTTCACCGGCATCGTTACTCACAAACATACCGCCATCCTTATTTTCAATTACCGCATACACTTTATCGCTGTTGGAAGGAGCAACTGCTACGCCAACAATACCCCATACTCCTTTCGGCAATCCTTTGTTTTTGGAAATGGGTTTCCAGGTTTCACCGCCGTCTTCACTTTTGTAAAGACCGCTGCCGTCCCCACCACTTTCCATGCTGTACGGTGTGCGGAGCACTCTCCACATACCTGCGTAAAAAACAGAAGGGTTCCCAGGCTCCATCACCAGATCGGAACAACCGGTCTGATCATTTACATAGAGGGTTTTTTTCCAGGTTTTACCACCGTCTATGGTTTTGTATACGCCCCGCTCCTGGTTGGGTCCGAACAAATGGCCTACCACGGCAGCCCAAACCGTATTGGGGTCTCTCGGATGAATCACAATCCGGATAATATGACGACCATCTTTCAGCCCCAGATTGCGCCAGGTTCTTCCGGCATCGTCGCTTCTCCAGATACCACCCAATCCTTCAGACACATTGCCGCGCATGGTATTCTCTCCCTCTCCTGCATACACGATGCTTTCGTCACTGGGAGCCACGGCAACTGCACCAATGGAGCTTCCGAAATATTTATCACTGATATTTTTCCAGTTACTGCCGCCATCGGTGGTTTTCCATACGCCCCCGCCGGTAGCTCCAAAATAGAAGGTGGTTTTGTTTTTATAACTTCCAACTACCGCAGCACTTCTTCCACCGCGATAAGGACCGATGGAGCGGTATTTTACTTTAGAAAGCAACGCGGTTTCCGTGTTTTCTTCCTTTGGATTCGAAAGAACAGGTTTACCTTTGTTCTTTCTTTGTGCAGTTACCTGCAACAAACTTCCTGTACAAAGAAGTACAATCAGCAATTTTCTCATGGCAATAATAATTAGATAGGTAATATAACAATTGCCCTGCTGAGTACAAAAAAATTATGGCAGATATGAAGCAAAATTCTTATAGCATCAGCGGACAGCTGGTAGATATTGTTCAAAAGAAGATTTACCCTGCGGAAGTGGTCGTAGAAAACGGAACAATCGTTTCGGTGAATCCTGTTTCTGAATCGGCGATCAATACCAAGGGTTATATTCTTCCCGGGTTTATAGACAGTCATGTACACATCGAAAGCAGCATGCTGATTCCGAGTGAATTTGCCAAACTGGCCGTAGTGCACGGAACGGTAGGGACCGTAAGTGATCCGCATGAGATTGCCAATGTTTGCGGCATGGAAGGCGTAGACTTCATGATTGAAAATGGTAAAAAAGTTCCTTTCAAATTTAATTTTGGGGCACCCAGCTGTGTACCTGCCACCGTATTCGAAACTGCAGGTGCAGCTTTAAACAGCAACGATATAGATATATTGATCAACCGAAAAGAAATCAAATACTTAAGTGAGATGATGAACTTTCCGGGAGTTTTATTCAAAGACCCGGAAGTAATGAAAAAAATTGCCGCTGCACACAAAGCAGGCAAACCGGTAGACGGACATGCTCCGGGGCTGAGAGGCCAGCAGGCAAAGGAATACATTGAAGCAGGTATTTCCACCGATCATGAATGTTTTACGCTGGAAGAAGCCCTGGACAAATTGCAGCATGGAATGAAAATCATCATTCGCGAAGGAAGTGCAGCCAAAAACTTTGAAGCGCTGATTCCGTTGTTGGAAGATCATCCGGATATGATCATGTTCTGCAGCGACGACAAGCATCCGGACAGCCTGGTAAGCGGCCACATCAATGATCTTTGCGCAAGAGCAGTTGCAAAAGAAATCGATCTTTTTAATGTGCTGAAAGCAGCCTGCATCAATCCTGTTCAACATTACAAACTGGATATTGGTTTATTAAAAGCAGGCGATCCCGCAGATTTCATTGTAGTGGAAGACCTGGTTCGCTTTAAAGTGAAACAAACATATATCAACGGGCAGGCTTTGTTAGAAAATGGACAATCCCTAATTGAGTCGGTATCAAGTACACCCATTAACCAATTCAGCTGCCAACCTGTAACGGCAGCAGATATGGCTATTCCACAAAATGAGTACCCATCCAACCAGGGAAAAATTCCGGTCATTGAAGCCCTCGACGGACAACTGATCACCAATAAAATAGAGGTGCCCGGAAAAGCTGTTGCCGGAAACTGGGTTACAGATACAGAAAACGATATCCTGAAAATGGTCGTTGTTAACCGGTATCACCACGCTCCTGTAGCAAAATGTTTTATAAAGAATTTTGGATTTACCGGTGGCGCCATCGCTTCTACCGTGGCACACGATAGCCATAATATTGTAGCTGTTGGAGCAAACGATGAAGCGTTGGCCAGGGCCATCAATCTGGTGATTGAGACAAGGGGTGGTGTAAGCTGTGTAAACAACGGCAACGAATTGCTGGTACTGCCGCTTCCTGTTGCAGGACTGATGAGTGCCGAAGACGGGTATCAGGTGGCTGAACAATATACCGCCATCGACGCAATGGCAAAATCCCTGGGGTCCACTTTATCGGCTCCGTTTATGACCCTCAGCTTTATGGCGCTGCTGGTGATACCTCATCTCAAGCTCAGCGATAAGGGCCTCTTTGATGGCGACCGTTTTGAATTTGTGTA
>JAQTZD010000006.1:1544-13755 GCA_028687975.1 Sediminibacterium sp. | reverse complement strand
AAAGAGCAGACTTAGCTTTTATGCCTTATTTTCGCAGTATAATACAGAACGATGGTCATTAATCTTAGCGAACAACACAGCCTGGTTTCCAACTGGGTAGCCGAACTGAGGAATACAGAAGTACAGGGAGACCGGATGCGCTTCCGCAGAAATCTGGAAAGAATCGGCGAAGTGGCTGCTTATGAAATCAGCAAACAACTGCCCTGGACTACACAGGAAGTACCTACTCCCCTGGGCACCCATGAAAGTAAAGTACTGGAATCACAACCTGTTCTGGCAACCATATTGCGTGCCGGCTTACCGATGCACAATGGTATGCTGAACTATTTCGACAAAGCAGACAACGCATTCATTTCTGCTTACAGAAAGCACCACCACGACGGCAGTTTCGAAATCAGGATGGAATACATGAGTTGTCCGGTGATCGAAAACAGAGTAGTTATCATCAGCGATCCGATGCTGGCAACAGGTGCATCAATTGTAAAAACCATTCAGCACATGAAGGAAGAAGGAAACCCTGCATCCATTCATGTGGTGGTTGCCATTGCCTGTACCGTAGGTATCGAAAGCATTATCCGTGATTGTGGAGAAGACATCACCATCTGGTGCGGAGACATAGACGAAGAGCTCACCGCTAAAGGTTATATTGTACCCGGACTGGGCGATGCAGGCGACCTCGCATTTGGCTCTAAAATTCAAAGCTAAAAAAACTACCCCCTGCTCAAGGAAATCATCATAGCAATACAGGCCTATTATCAGGCACACCAGTTTATCAAGGCCAATAAGCTTTGGAAATGGATCATTATTCCGGGTATCCTTTATTGCCTTCTTTTTCTGGGCGGCATGTATTATTTCAGCAATACCTCCAGCGAATTCATTGAATGGATTGCGTTGAAGACCGGTCTGAAAAGCTGGCTGGATAAGGAAGACAGCGGTTTGCTTGGATTCCTGTTCACCATGGGAGGCCTGATTGTATGGCTGGTACTGATGTTGTTCTATTTCTCCCTGTTCAAATATTTATTCCTGATCATCGGGTCTCCTTTATTCAGTTACCTGAGTGAAAAAACCGAATCGATCATAGAAGGCAAAGACTATCCGTTCAGCCTGAAGCAACTGGGCAAAGACATGGTAAGGGGAATACGACTGGCCGGAAGAAACGGACTCTGGCAAACGGTTTATACCATCAGCATTGTGATACTCAGCCTGATTCCGCTGGTTGGATGGCTAACACCGGTAATGGCAATTATCATTGAATGTTATTATTATGGTTTCTCCATGCTCGATTACAGTATGGAACGACATAAAAAATCTCCATCCGAAAGCATCTTCTTCATCAGCGGACACAAAGGTCTGGCTATTGGGAACGGTGTGGTATTTTACATGATGCACCTGATTCCTGTACTGGGATGGATCCTGGCTCCTACCTATGCGGTGGTAGCAGCTACCCTAAGCATTTATCCGCTCAAGCATCAGCAACCGGAAGCCAAAGCAGAACCAGTTATATGAAGCCCGGAAAATTATACCTGATTCCCACCGTATTACAGGAAGACGCACTCAAAACCATTCCATCCTATATACTGGATGCCATCAAAGATTGCCAGGTATTTTATGTAGAAAACGAAAAAACAACCAGGCGGTTCTTTAAAAAACTCTGGAAAGAAATGGTGATCGACCAGTACGAATGGCAGGCGATTCACAAAGCAGAGGAAGTGGTAAAAAAAACATTTATAGACGCCCTGTTGAAGGGAAAAAATATTGGCATTGTAAGCGAAGCCGGATGCCCGGGCATTGCTGATCCCGGTCAATTATTGATCGAAGCGGCCCAGGCTAAAGGAATCCGGGTACAGCCCTTGGTAGGCCCCAGTTCCATTTTACTGGTACTGATGGCCAGTGGCATGAACGGGCAGGCATTCCAATTCAATGGATATTTACCCATCGACAGCATGGAGCGCAAGAAAAAAATCAGGGAACTGGAGGCAGAATCGGAGCGCAAGCACAGTACCCAGATTTTTATAGAAACCCCTTATCGGAACAACCAGTTGCTGAACGACATGCTGCAGGTGTGTAAACCCACCACCAGTGTATGTATTGGAGCAGATATTACCGGGCCCGGCGAAATGATCCGTACTAAAAAGGTAAAGGACTGGATCGGGCAATTGCCGGAACTGCATAAAATTCCTACCATCTTCCTGATCCAGGCCTGAGTTTATTTAGGGCTGATGGTGGTTTCTCCTGCCACCCCCCTTATTTCGAGCACACTGTCTACAATATAAGCCTGCATACCTCTCCAGGGCAGTGCACCCAGGTATCTTTTGTAATGCAGGTTCAATTCTCTTCCGGAATTTTTTTCCAGTATCAATGCTATTTTAGGATCGGTTACACTAAAATCAAATTCATTGCTCTGTACATTGGCCTTAAAACCGCTCTGGATAATTTTACCTTCATAGGTTTTAAAAACAAACCCTTTTTGCTGAAAGGTGTTGAGCACTCCGGCCTTGGTTCCCTCGGCAAATACAAAATAATATTTCCAGTAAACAAATATGATACCTGCAAGCAGTAACACGGTTACTGTACTCCAGATGATTTTTTTAGCAGTGGTCATATCAGAGTCCGTATTGATCTATCAAATAGAGAAGAGCAGCCATATTCACAGCACCCAGGTTCAGTTCACGCTTGTTTACATTCTCAAACACATCGTTGCGTGCGTGGTGAATATCAAAGTAACGCTGGCTGTCGGGTACCAGACCTCCAATGGGTGTTCCAAAAGTTCTGTTCAAAGGACCAATATCGGCGCCACCGCCACCCATGGTCAGTGATTCGGTTCCATATGGCCTCAGTAAAGGAAGCCAGGATTGTACTTTTGCCAGCTGAGGCTCACTCATGGTAAAGCCGAATCCTCTTGGCGTAAACCCGCCTGCATCACTCTCCAGCGCAAATACATGCTTTTCATTTTTATCTTTTGCCTCCGATGCATATCTATTACCGCCCTTCATGCCATTTTCTTCGTTCGCAAACAATACAAACCGCAGGCTGTGCTTTGGCCGATATCCCAACTCCTTCAATGTCCGGAGAATTTCAATGGTTTGTACAATACCCGCTCCGTCGTCGTGTGCGCCTTCATTCACATCCCAGCTGTCGAGGTGCCCGCCAACAGTAATAAATTGATCCGGAAATTCCGAGCCGGTTAATTCAGCCACCACATTGTGTCCTACTGCGTCTGGCAGAAAATGGCCGTTGGTTTTCAGTGAAACCTGAAAGGAAGACTGGCGGCTGAGTTTCCACACATAGTCCGCATCGTATCCACCCAATGCTACTGCAGGGATCTTTGGGAATGAATCGTTGTAGCTCATAGAGCCTGTATGCGGAATGTTATCTGTGGCTTCGGTCAGTGAACGGATCATCACACCTACAGCACCGTATTTGGCTGCCCGGCTGGCTCCGTTTCTGCGGTACTGCCCCGCCTCGCCGTATGAACGAAAGGTTTGAATATTGGCTGCATCAAACTTATGGTTGTAATAAACAATCTTTCCCTTTACCAGGTCTTTTTTTGCTTCCAATTCGTCGAAACTGGCTACCGCTATAACCGGTGCAGTTACCGTTTTACCGTTGGTGCCCAGCGAATTGCCCAGCGCCAGCACATCCAGTTTGCGTGCTGTTTTTTCATTGTTCATCAGTACAACTGTGGCTTCATCTTTACCCCCCCTGTTCCAGTTGGGCATCAGACATTCCTGTAAAAAAACCTTGTCTGCTCCGGCTGCTTTTAAAGCGCCCTCTCCCCAGATAACTGCTTTGGTAAACTGAGGCGAACCTGCCAGCCTGCCACCAATGCCCTTGGTTAATTCACGAAGCAGATCGTGGGCTTTCCCGTTTCGCATGATTTCATCGGAAATCTTCTTAATAAAAACGGAATCCTGATTTTTTTGCGCCATCAGGAGGGCAGGGCAAAGCAGTGCCAGCAGTAACAGTTTTTTCATGTGCATGTGTTTTTAAATAACCCGGCAACCCAGACGGGTAATCGTTGGCTCAAGTTAACCAATTGTTTTGTTTGTACCGCTAAACCAACAGAAAAGAACAGAATCAGAAATTAGTTGTTAATTGCATATTTCTAACGTTAAACTGAAGAATATGCGTATTGGAATTGTGTGTTATCCAACATTCGGCGGAAGTGGTGTTTTGGCTACAGAATTGGGCAAAGCACTGGCAGATGAGGGACACCAGGTACATTTCATCACCTACCAGCAGCCTGTACGGCTGAATGTATTCAATACCAACATCTTTTATCATGAGGTAAGGGTTCCGACCTACCCATTATTCGATTATCCGCCCTATGAAGTGGCGCTGGCAAGTACCATGGTGGATGTGATCATGAACCACGATCTGGATCTGCTGCATGTGCATTATGCCATACCACATGCTTCCGCAGCCTATATGGCAAGACAGATAGTTCAGAAAAAAATCGGCCGGCATGTTCCATTTATCACTACCCTGCATGGCACCGATATTACCCTGGTAGGAAAAGACAAAACCTATGAACCAGTTGTTACTTTCTCCATCAACGAAAGCGATGCCATAACCGCGGTATCCAGAAACCTCCGCGATGAAACCTATCAGTCCTTTGCCATTGAAAAAGAAATAGAAGTCATCCACAACTTTGTGGATGTAAACCGGTTCAATAAAAAGCCCATTGATGCATTCAGAAAAGTGATTGCGCCAAAGGGAGAGAAAATACTGATGCATGCATCCAATTTCAGGAAAGTAAAACGTGTAACGGAGGTCATTGAAATTTTTGCCAATGTAGTTAAAGCGGTTCCTGCTAAATTACTGATGGTGGGTGATGGTCCGGAACGACATACCTGTGAGGAACTGGCAAGAGAACTGGGTGTATGCGATGAAATCCGTTTTCTCGGCAAGCAGGAACAGATGGAAGATATCCTGGCCGTGAGCGATGTATTTGTATTGCCCTCCGAATACGAGAGTTTTGGTTTGGCTGCACTGGAGGCCATGGCAGCAAGATCTGTGGTAATCAGCACTAATGCCGGCGGTCTCAGCGAAATCAATATACACGGAGAAACTGGCTATCTGGCCAATGTGGGAGACGTGGCATCCATGAGTTCATTTGCTATTGAGTTGCTGAAAAGTGATGAAAAACTGGAAGCGATGAAAAATGCCGCTTACCAGCAGGCATTGCAATTCGACATCAAGAAGATCATCCCGATCTATGAAACATTGTACGGCAGATTCTGCAGAATGGAATGCAGCAAGCCGGAGTAATTAAGCTTCTATACTCTTCAACACAATTGCACAAAGTTCGCGGAGCTGTTCTTCAGTGGTAATGAGCGGCGGAGCAATTCGCAGGCGATCCGGCGCAAACAGGAACCAGTCGGTTACCAGCCCGTTCTGTACGCAGCGATGCACAACCTCCTGTGCCTTTTTCTCGGTCTCAAACTGCAACGATACCCAGAGTCCGTGGTGGTTAACGGATCGGATAGCAGAGTGTTGAAGTAGTTGTAACAGCAAATGCTCTTTTTGCTGCACCTCCCGAATCCAGCCTCCTTTCAACAATACCTCAAAAGCTGCCTTGCCGGCTGCACAGGAAACAGGATGCCCGCCAAATGTGGTGATATGACCCAATACGGGTTGGTAGGTCAGCAGATTCATTCGTTCTGTACTGGTAATAAATGCACCGAGTGGCATACCACCGCCCAGGGCCTTGCCCAACAATAAAATATCCGGAACAATACCGTACTGTTCAAAAGCCCAAAGCGTTCCGGTTCTCCCAAACCCCGCCTGTATTTCGTCCAAAATCAGCAACACACCACATTCCGTGCATTTTTCCCGTACGGCCTGTATCCATGTAGGAGAAGGAGGATTGATCCCGCTTTCTGCCTGTACTGTTTCCATCAGTACACAGGCGGTTGTGTTATCTATGGCATTGAGTAATTCATCACTGCCGTAATCCAGGTGCCAGATATCGGGTAACAGTGGACGATACGCATTTCTCCAATACTCATCTCCCATTACACTCAGCGATCCCTGGGTGCTGCCATGATACGCTTTGTTACAGGCAATGATTTTGGTTCGGCCGGTAGCGCGTTTGGCCAGCTTCATAGCGCCCTCTGTTGCTTCTGAGCCGCTATTGGTAAAATAAACACAGTTCAAATTTTCCGGCAGATGTGCAGCCAGCAGGGAAGCATACGACACTTGCGGTGATTCAATGAATTCTCCATACACAATCACATGCATGTAGGCTGCTGCCTGTTCCTGTACCGCTTTGATCACTTCCGGATTACCATGACCGATATTGCATACACTGAATCCGGAAATGCCATCCATGTATTTTTTTCCGGAAGTATCCCACAAATAAATCCCTTCCGCCTTAGCCATTTCAATACCAATGGGTTGGGGAGATGTTTGTGCTACGTGCGAAAGGAACAATTGACGGTTATTCATTGGGCCAAAATTAGAATAAGATGGCGGATAATTAATAACTTCGTTCAAACCTGTACACGTTATGGCTACTATTCTCCCTGTTCTTGGCAAACACCCCCAAATGGGCTCCGACTGTTTTATTGCTCCCAATGCAACCATTGTAGGCGATGTAACCATGGGCAACGAATGCAGTGTTTGGTTCAATGCAGTTATCAGGGGAGATGTCCATTATATTAAAATGGGAAACAAGGTCAATATCCAGGATGGTGCTGTAATTCACTGCACTTACCAAAAAAATCCAACAGAAATCGGAGACCGGGTGTCCATTGGACACAATGCGTTGGTGCATGGATGTACCATACACGACGATGTACTGGTGGGTATGGGTGCAATTGTGATGGACCGCTGTGTAATTCACTCCAACTCCATCATTGCAGCAGGAGCTGTATTGCTGGAAGGAACGGTGGTAGAATCCGGATGCATTTATGCAGGCGTTCCGGCCAAAAAAGTAAAGGACTTATCGCCAGATATGATCCACGGAGAAATTGACCGGATCTCCAACAATTACGTTAAATATGCTTCCTGGTTCAGCGATTACAACCACAACTTCATTAAATAAGTTATATTTATCCTATACTTGTTTTCATGAAAAAACTATTGCTCATAGGCTGTTGTATAACACTACTGTTTTCTTCCTGCAGGCTGCTTGGCCTTGGAGGAGGCTCCCAAAAAGCAGGATGTCCTTCTAACGGTAAAAATGTGGGCGCAGAAAAACTGCTTTCCGGAGATGGTAAAGTAATCAAGGCTCCTAAATACAAAAAAGGAAAAAGCTTCGGAGGCTAATAGGTTTTGTCTTCCATGGTTTCCAGGATAGACAAATAGCTTACATAACGATCCTCAGACACAGAACCAATTCCCACTTCTTTCTTCACCGCACATCCCGGTTCATTGGTATGCATGCAATTGTTGAACTGACAGTTGCCCAGCAAACGCAACATCTCGGGAAAGTAATGGGAGAGCTCCTGTTTGCTGATATCCACCAGGCCAAACTCGCGCACTCCCGGTGTATCAATCACCCTGCTGGTTTCGTTGAGGTCGAACATTTCTGCAAAAGTGGTGGTATGCAATCCCTTGCCACTCCATTCACTCACCGACTGGGTTTTTAAATTGAACTGCGGAAAGAGCTGGTTGATCAGTGTAGATTTTCCAACGCCGCTGTGCCCGCTGAGTAAAGTGGTTTTATCCTGCAACAGGTCCCGAACCTGATCCAGCCCCTGTTCTTTTTCTACGCTGGTTAAGATAACCGTATAGCCGATAGCAGTATACATATCGCACAGTTCTTCGAACCGTGTCATTTCTTTTTTGCCATAGAGATCGGCCTTGTTAAAAACAATCACCGCAGGAATATGATGCGACTCACAGGAAATCAGGAAACGATCAATAAATCCTTGTGAAGTCCTGGGTTCTTTCAAGGTAGCAAACAGCATGCTCTGGTCCAGATTAGACGCGATGATATGGTGCTGTCTTTTGTTGTGCGGGGAAACCCTTGCTACATAATTTTTCCGGTCGTGAATTTTGGTAATGATGGCGGATTCTTCCTGTACATCTTCAATGTTCATTTCCACCAGGTCGCCAACGGCAATCGGGTTGGTGGAAGTAATACCATCGATCTTAAGAATACCTTTGGCCCGGGCATTGTACATACGGCCATCTGCTCCTCTGGCCACATACCAGCTACCTGTTGATTTGTAAATTTTTGCTTCCACGCACTGCGAAGATAGGGCAGTTCCCAATTTTTGCTAAATATTAACCAGTTCGGGGCCGGAATCCTTCAACAGGTACCCCAAACAGGCACTAAAATGAATATCTTTGACCTATGGGAAAATTTGCACACGACGAGATCGTGCCTTTCAAAGAAAGCGAACTCACTAAAAAAGAGCAGGTGGCGGATATGTTCAATAATATAGCCTTCAAATACGATTTTCTGAACCGTTTTCTGAGTGTCGGCATAGATATTTGGTGGCGAAAAAAAGCCATCAGCGAGCTGAAGTCTCTTCAACCCAAAATGATCCTGGATGTAGCTACCGGAACAGCCGACGTGGCCATCCTAACCCATAAAATGCTGCGAGCCGAAAAAATCATTGGTATTGATATTTCGGATGGCATGCTCGAAATCGGCCGGAAAAAGCTGAAGGAGAAAAACCTGGATCAGTATATTACTTTACAGAATGGAGACAGTGCAAGCCTTCCATTCGAAGACAATACGTTCAATGCAATCACCGTAGCATTTGGTGTAAGGAATTTTCAGTTGCTGGAAAAAGGACTGAGTGAAATGCTGCGTGTGTTAAAACCAGGTGGAAAGCTGGTGGTACTGGAGTTCTCCAAACCAACAGCCCCCGTGTTCAGCCAGTTTTACCATTTGTACATGAACATCATTACACCCACCATTGGCAAACTGTTTTCCAAAAACAAGGATGCTTATCAATACCTGAACGACAGTGCTCAGGCCTTCCCAGAAGGACAATCATTTTTAAAAATCATGAATGGCGCAGGATTTACCCAAACTTATTTGAAAAAGCTTAGTTTCGGAATATGCACTATTTACTGCGGAAGCAAATAGTACTGCTGTCGCTTTCTCTTTTGGGGATAGTACAGCACTCCTATGCCCAAAAACAACAATACAGAATCTATCGCGAGGACCTGCCCTACTATTTTGGCATTACCCTCGGATACAATACCTCTTACCTACATCTTTCTAAATCACCTGCATTCCTCAACAGCGACACCGTTTTTGTTGCAGAACCCGGTTCCAGCGGAGGAATTACAATGGGATTGATGGCCAGCGCAAGACTCACCAGCCATCTTCAGGTTCGGGCCAATCCGCAATTGATCATCGGCGGAGCCAGATCGATCAGGTACCAACTAAACAAAACCTTACCCGGTGAGGGCTCTACACATGTACAAAGCCTTCCTTCCACACTGGTCAGTTTCCCGTTTCAGTTGAAATTCAGTTCGGATCGAATCGGCAATTTCAGAACGTATCTGTTGGGCGGAGTAAAATTCGATATGGATTTGTCCAGCAATTCAACAGCCCGTAATGCGGAAGATATGGTGAAGCTGAAACAGGGAGATTTTGGGCTGGAAGCCGGAATCGGATTTAATTTTTACCTGCCCTTTGTAACCGTTTCACCTGAAATCAAAATTAGTTACGGCTTATCCAATATTCACCAGACCGATCCTGCCTTGAAATATTCCAATGTGCTGGATAAAATCCAGTCGCGGATGATTGTGTTTTCGCTGCACCTCGAAGATTAACCTTTCGCCGATCACCACTTAGAAAGCAAAACCACGCCTGGCCATATTCCACCGGATTCCGCCGGTGACGATGGTAGCATCCGGTGTAACACCCGTCAGTTGGGTTTTATAACTTCTACTGTTCATTGTAACATCGATAAACAGGTTTTCGGCCAGTTCATAAGAAGCCTGTAAGGTAATGAGTAAGCATTGTGCCAGGTCGCCGCTGCCCACGGTCCAGTTATCACTGCGTGGTCTTGTATTATAAGAACGCATAGGGTTGCTGCCCATGTTGAATCCAAGTGAATCCAGTCCCTGTTTGTAGTAGAGCGCAGAAGCATTCAGGTAAAGACGCTTCAGTGGCTGGGCCCGCACAACAGCTATATACTCCTGAAAGTTGGCTCCCAATGGATGTGCAAAGGGCTGGTTGTAATTGGTCCAGTTGCTGCTGCTGTCGAGGTGAGAGTAAGTAAACGGACGCACCCGGTTGCTCTCCAGTTGCAGGTCTACATTCTTCAGGCCAAAGGCATCAATGTATTTGAGACCAACCTGGTAGGCATACTTATTGTTCCAGCTGTTCTTGTTGTTGAACAGGGTTTTGGTATAGAACTCATCAAAATTCAGCTGTCCGTACAACTGGAATTTTTTAGCAATATTGGCCTTGAAATCCACACCCAGCATGGTATTGTCTGGACTACCGATCTGTTGCTGGCCGGCGGTCAGGAAGAGAATCGGATTCAGGTACATGAAATCAAAATGATCTCCTCTGCCAAACATCACGGCATCAAATATGCCAACATTCAGCCACTTGGTGGCATTGATGCTGAGGTGATTCATCCGGAAATATTTTCGGGGAAGGTTCACGCCGCCATTGGCAATGCGCTGATTGGGTGCAACCAACTCCATGAACAGGTTTTCATAATTCAGTTTCCAGATCCGGGTATTCACTTTTAAAAACAACCCAGTGTTACTGAAATCACTCAGGAAAGTACTCCGGATTCCGTTGCCGATAAAATTGCGGTCGTAACCAAACTGCATGTCCATGAATTTGGCCACTTTCCAGGTAACAGAACCCCGCACTTCGGTATAATCGTAACCGTCCACCACGCCAAGGGGTTTATAAAAACCTGCACCCGGTATGGCTTTGAACTGTTTTACCCAACCCTGTACATAACGGGGATCTCTTTCCTGGGTATCGGTAAAATAAAGGTCAAAGCCCACTTTATCCGCAATGCGACCTCGGAGGTACACCCCCCTCGTGTTTTGAAAAATGGGGCGATCGTATCCCTGCTCCTTCCCATACTGCACATTCAGTAAAGGGTTTACCTGCAGGTAAAAATCCTTGTTGTTCACTTCAAAGAAATTGCCTTTGGAATGAAAGAAATCCCGGAACATATTTTGAGGTTTTTTCAGATCCTCCCTCCGGGTCCACTCCGCATTGTTCACCAAAAAGCGTTCGATATTGTATTTGTCTACTTCGCTGAGCTGGGCCGACAGTTTTTCGTCTGTGTACCGCAGACTGTCTATGAATTCTACCTGCCGGGTATATTGTTTTCTGTTATAGGGCTTGATATGAGAGAAGTTCAGGTCCGGGTGTTTGGTCTTGATTTCGAGGCGCTCAATCAAGGTATAATCCTTCATTCCCATCGGGATATAGGCAGACTGGGCAGCTGCCCAAAGCGGAAACAGAAAAAACAAGCCGGAGCAAAGAGATTTAATAAATTGCATCATTAACAAATTAAATAACGGTCAACATGAAGCATACCCTGATTAAAGACACATGCATCATCAACGAAGGACATAGGATTTATGGTGATCTGTTGATCAAAAGTGGCCGTATCGAAAAGATCGGCGGCAACATTGAAATTAAGGCAAATGCCACAGAAATAAACGGTTCAGGGCAATTTTTATTGCCCGGTGTAATAGACGATCAGGTGCATTTCCGTGAACCCGGCTTAACCCATAAAGCCACCATTTATTCGGAGGCAAGAGCTGCGGTTGCAGGCGGAACAACTTCCTTCATGGAAATGCCCAATACCAAACCACCTGCTTTCACCCTGGATTTACTGGAACAAAAATATGCACGTGCTGCCGAAAGTTCGCTGGCCAACTATTCCTTCTTTATGGGAACAGCCAACGACAATCTCGAAGAAATCCTGAAAGCCAACAAAGAAAAGTCCAGGATTTGCGGCTTAAAAATATTCATGGGTTCCTCCACGGGCAACTTGTTGGTAGACAATCCGCTGGTGCTGGAAAAAGTATTCGGCAGTTCGGAGATGCTGATTGCCACACACTGCGAAGATGAACCCATGTTCCGCGAAAAATTTGATCAGCTGAAAAAGATCAAACCACAGCTGGAGGCCTCCGACCACCCGGTGATCCGCGATGAGGAAGTTTGTTTTGAATCCTCTTTCAAAGCCATCCAATACGCCAAAAGAAACGGAAGCAGGCTGCATATTCTGCACATCACCACAGCAAAAGAGCTGCA
>JAQTZD010000006.1:0-1444 GCA_028687975.1 Sediminibacterium sp. | reverse complement strand
TGGCCACGCAGTTTATGGAAAAGGGGTATTCGATGAATCTCAGTGGGGAGAAAGACTGCTTTTTAACCGAGACTAACATGCAAGTAGACAAAATTACCCTGAACGACCTGTCCATTTTTCATGGCGATGAGGAACAGTCGGTGTTTGATCACCTGAACCTCACTACCACCAGTGATGGCAGGAATCACCTTCGTTACCTGCTGAGCAAACCACTGGGGTCTGTATCTGATATACTGGATACCCAGCAAACCATTCGGCATCTGGGAAACAGCCTGGGCCAATGGCCCGTGAGTCCGACCAACGGCACCATCATGGTACTGGCTAAATTTTATGAGACCGCTGCAGAACCTTATCCCCGCCATGCGGACCTGCTCAACAGTTTATGGTACAGGTTTTTTCACAAGGGAGATTATTCCATGACCCTGTTTACCATCCAGCATACCCTTGATTTTCTGAAGGGTATGGATCAGATTGCCGGGTTGATAGAAACCAACGAAGCAGGCAAACAGCTCAATTTGCAGGCAGAAAGGATTCGCAAGATCCTGGAGAAATCGCTGATACCAGAGATGATCGCTAAAGAAAAAGACAAGCTGACGCCGATCGAAGTGTTGAATTATGCCAACTATATCAGGAATCATTTCAAGTCGTATTCATTTGAACTGATAGACATCTATGCCAAACTGGATGCGTATATGAGCCTGGCCAGGGCAGGCAAAAAATATGGATTCCATTTTCCGGAATTACTGGAACAGGATGAACCGTATATTGATGCGGAGGAACTGTTTCACCTTATGTTACCCACCCCGGTGAACTATACCGTGAACCTCTCGGTACAAAAGAATTTTCTCTTCCTTACAGGAGCCAATATGGCTGGTAAAAGTACCTTCATCAAAGCTATAGGGATAGCCGTATACCTGGCGCATCTGGGCATGGCTGTACCGGCCAGGCGGATGCAACTCAGCTACTTCGATGGACTGCTCAGCAATATCCAGGTGGTAGACAATATCGCCAAGGGCGAAAGCTTCTTCTTCAATGAAGTACAGCGGATCAAAAACACCATCAACCAGATCAGCGATGGCAGAAAATGGCTGATTCTGATTGATGAACTGTTTAAGGGAACCAATCAGCAGGATGCCGTAAAATGCAGCACTGCTGTAATAGAAGGATTGCATCGGATGAAGAATGCACTGTTCATTCTTTCCACCCACCTGTATGAGATCGGGGAATCGCTCAGGAAACATGAGAACATTCAATTTCGTTATTTTGAAACAGCTGTTCAGGACGACCAGCTGGTATTCAGCTACCAGCTGAAAGAAGGCATCAGCAACGACAGATTGGGATACCTGATTCTGAAAAGAGAGGGGGTAGTTGATTTGTTAGAAAAATTATAACTATCTTAACTACAAATAAGTCAAATGAAACTCTTTCTCCGGATTTTCCTGGT